>JALHTX010000156.1 GCA_022866015.1 Thermoplasmatota archaeon | reverse complement strand
TCAAAATTAGAGTAAAACTCAACAAGTTTTCTCTCAAAAGTATTACGAGGCATCCAACCATTCGTACCACGACTTAAAACAGTGGGATGAGATGAATTAAATAACATATAGTTAAACTTACCATCCCAAACAACAAACCAATCACCAGAAAAAGCACAAATCTCATTACCTAAATATAAACCATTAAAAAAATCCATTAAAAACACCACCAAAAAACAACAATTCAACAAACAACAGATTTATACCAAAAATCAAAACAATTTTACGTTTCCTCAAATTAGAAATATATCTATCATAACTTTCCTTTTGCTTACGCTTGTTTCTAAAATATCTTTTAAATTTTACCATATCCAAAACCTTCATAAAAAATAGATTTCCACTCTTTCAAATTATGAGAACCACAATGTTTACAACATCTGGTATCAACTTTTGAAAAACTAGACAAACCACAATCAAAACAAGTAAAATAACGACAAACAGAACTTCTATGACCCTGAGAATCAATTATACCATAACTCTTCAAAAAATCAATATAAGACAAATCAACCAGCTCCCAACAATCTAAAAATATTCTTCAAATCACTTTCATCATGATTACCAGTACAAGAAATCAAATACTCAGGTTCCCAAACCTCAAACGAAAAAGGAGAATTAATAGGATATAAACCAAGACCACGAGAACAACTATAACTTCTAATACCAAACAACCAACAAAGAGATTGAACAAGAACATTATCATTATCAGATCTACAAAAAGTCTTAGTTATATACTTAGCAACATAATCAATAGGTTTACGGATCTTCTTACCATCAGAAGTCCTATTAATCCAGATATAACCATTCTTCCAGAGCTTCTCAATCTTACGCCAATCCAACAAACGACAACAATTAAAAAACAATATATGAAAATGCGGTAAACCCTTACCAATAAAATCGTTATCAGGAATACCTCTTATAGCTTCAATACTACAAAAATAATCAGGCATTACCAAATCATGATAATCAAAATAACGCCTAATACCAGATAAAAAACGATTCAACTCTTTCTTAGCAGATACCCACATATCATACTTATCATTAAACCATATCTTAGGATCAAAAGTCAAAGTCAATAAAACACATTTCTTATTACCATAATTAAAACAAAGCCAACGAATACGCTTCTCAATCTTTTTCATATAAGAAGAAGAAAAACGATTCTCCAAGAATCCAACAACATGCTCATTAGATAATTTATTATTAAAAACAATAAACCTATTAGAACTAAAATCAATATATTTCAAAAACTGAGATTCAGCATATTTAAACAAAGCAGAATTAATCCAATCACTATAATATCCAAAACGACCTGATTTATCATATTTCATCATATCTTTATGTTGAAATAAATCAGAATTAACACTCTGAAAACCACCAAGAGCAACAACATTATAAGGAGAATTCTTATGTTCAAAACCATTCCTCAAATCAAAAACATCAATTTTGTTTGAATTATTCAATAACTTACGTCTAGTTAACGAAGAAGCAGGAGATTGAACAGCAACCGATTCTAACATCAGTTACTAAGCTTTCATATCCTATTTAACAATCCAAAAAATTAAGCAAGAATTAAAGATTAAATACTAATACAATATACCACAGAAGAAATGTTGCAAAATCATATAGCAATTCAACTTATATCTATTGCAACAGAAGAAATCCACACAGCATATTTAAATTATAAGAATAATTAAAAAATATAGATTTATTTATTGCTAACAAAAAATAATCATGGCCTGAGTAGTGTAGCTTGGTAACATATGGGACTGTGGATCCTTTGTGGCGGGTTCAAATCCCGCCTCGGGCCCTTATAGTAAGTATTTTATTTTTTTATCACTAAAAACTACAATTTCATTAATTTTCAATTTCGTTTTTCCTTTACAACAGTTTATTTTATTTCTTCTGTATTTTTATAAAGATAATAACATTCTGGACAAACTGTTTTTCCATTAGGAAGTTTATAATATTTTAACCATAATGTTTTACTATTATTTTGACAATTAAATGTTGAGGTTAATATACCCATATTTTCTTCCCTAAAGTTATTATTTTGTAACAATTGTTTGTTTAAAAACATAACTAAAATATGTTTAAATTATTTAGTAGAAAATATGGGTTAATTGATTGGTGTGGAGGACTAAGAGGAATATGGTTGAAAAAATTAGTCTACCAATCAACTCCCCACAGTTAACAGGCGTTAAGTATGTTTAATTTATAAACTTTTCGCTGAAAATCTACGGCAAATAACGAATGATTGTATTTGTACTGCATGGGAGAAGTATGAATGCAACAAGGTAGAGTTTGAGCCTGAAAGTAGAAGTAAGGGATTACGTGGGCAGAATGTTAGACTGATCAAGGAGTAATGAAGCATGGCGGGGAAAGTTAAGTTTGGTCATCTGTTATCCGATGCAATCTGTGCTGACTGTGGTAAGCCTTGCAAGGTGCCTTTTATCCCTTCGTAGGGGCACACCCTGTGTACTGCTATGAATGCTTTAAGAAGAGGCAAAACCAATAACTAGATTACCCCCCAAGAGTTTGATAATCAAAAGTTAATGCGATTAGCTATGAAAACCAGTTCTATATGGCTACTTTCATTTAAAGTTAGGAAAATAAAAAGTTTTCTTGTTTTATTTGTCTAATTCTTTATTTTTTATGTTTTGCTAATTTTATATTATTGGATTTTGTATACATAATACAATACTATGCGTAAAAAATACAATATTTTTTTGGTTTTTTTACAATAATTTATATACTATAAATCGTTTATAGTTATTACTAGAGGTAGGGGAAAAATTTGCTTTTTTGCATTTTTCTTTCTGCCCCCCATTTTTTTTATTTTTGAAATATTAATAATTTTTCTAGTTGATAGATAACATTTGTTACATTTAATTATCAATGAATTTATATATATATATATATACGATAATTATATTTTATAAAAGAGATAGAACAATTGTGTTGGATTTTTGGTATAAAGGCCTCACCCAAAAATCCACCTCCGACTTTCTTTATTTTTTTATGTTTTTTTGAAATGAAATCAGTGTAAAAAATAAGTGTTAGTCAGAATATTTAAATATGTGTAAGCACTTAATTATTATATATAAAAAATTTAAGAGATGATAAAAATGAAAAGAAGGGGGGTTATTGTTTGTTTAGCTTTAGCTGTTTTTGCATTATTAACCTTACCATCTATTTCTGCTGTTGAATCTAATACAGTATTAAATCTAAAAAAATCATTTTCAAATAAAACACCTGAACTAATAAAAGAACAAATTAATGATATGTTATTTCCGAAATTAAACATCTCCATTCTAATTACAATATCAATATTGCTTGATATAATTGCTTATAGGTTAATAACTCAAAATTATACAGAAATTGCAGTATTAATTCTACTAACTAATTTATTTTTAATAATAAGATTTATATATAAACATGGATTAAATCCTATAAGTCCTTTTTTGGAATGTCACGAAAGTGTAGAAAACCTGTTTATACAATAAAAGATATAATTGTCAAAAGCATATTTATTTTTTTAAAAAATAATAAAGTAAGAGTGTTTTTGTTTTTATTATTTAGTTTATTCTAGTATTCTACTGGGTAGAATCTCATCTGAACATGGTTTAAACCTAAGTTGTTATAATCCCATGCCCGGAGAAAATCTTGATAGCCGTCATCGAATAATTCAACTCTCTCTATGTTTCCATCAACGTCTACATCAGCTAAAATTGTTGTTAATTCTTGGGTTACATCTTCTAAGGTTTTCCTTCCTGTAATTCCAGTTAATGCACTAAATTATAATTTTATTATAACCAATTATTATAAAGAGATTTATAAACGATTAGTTGTTTTTTAGACAAAGAATGAAAATAAATTTATCAATAATTCCAATGTTATTATTCATTTTACTTATTGTTCTCATTATTATTTTAGTAGGTATTCTTTTTTATTTAACAATTATTAATATCAATACTCCTACGATAAGTAATAATGTTGATAATGTCTCAATCGCATCATGGAATCTCCAAGATTTCGGGCTCAAAAAAACAGCAAATGAAACTCTCCTGGATTTCTATGTAAATAAACTAGACGACTATGATTTGTTTGTAATCCAAGAAATAAGGGATTATACTACAGATGCAATTGAATCCATCGCTGTAAAATTACCTGATTATGATTACGTAATTAGTAAGCCCGCAGGACAAGGTACAAGTAAGGAGCAATATGCTATTTTTTACAATGATGAAGTAGAATTGTTGAATATCACTGATTGGACGGAAAAACAACAGAAAAACTTTGAGAGACCTCCATTAGAAGCAACATTCAAAGTTAAGAACTGGACATTTTATCTGTATACTATTCATATAAAACTAGATAATGTACCACAAGAGCTTACTACTCTCGAAAACCTAATAGATACACCAACTCAAGATACTATACTCATTGGTGATTTGAATGCTGATGGAGACAATTATTATAATGGTGTTATTCATAATTTTCTTGATTGGCATTGGTTGATTACAAGTGGTATGGATACCACGGTAGCTAAAAGTAGTAATGCCTACGACCGTATCATTATTAATGATGCTACTGAGAATAACTTCATTAGTGTCGGTATCATGAATGATGTAAATGTAAGTCAGAGTGACCATTATCTTGTTTATGCAATGTTTAATCCAAATGAAAATTAATATCCTTTCTGATCTTATAAAAAAATGTC
>JALHTX010000155.1 GCA_022866015.1 Thermoplasmatota archaeon | reverse complement strand
TCTTTTGCCTTTACTTTAATTGTAAAATCTCCTTTACTGCTATACGTAAATTCCTTAGTGATAGTTTCCCCTGATGCATAGGGACCTAACCAATCGGTTGTCTGAGTACCCCAATTAATTTTATAAAAGACATTGTCTTGATCTGGATCTATTGTCTTAATATGGCAGGTGTAAGGTTCCCCCATCTTTATTGTGGATTCACCAGTAATTGTTGGTGTTTCAGGAGGATTTCGAAAATCAATACTTTTCGTAGTTTTGCCAATCATATCAGCATTATCAGTAACTTTCAAGGTTATATCATAAATATCACGAATATAGTAACAATATGTTATTATTTTTCCAGAGGCATCGTCATATATCCCATCTTCATCTAAATCCCACTCATAAGATACTATTTTACATAGATTGACTGCAAAACTAGCTGATGCATCAAAAGTAATCTCCTCCCCTATTTCTGGATCTTCTGGCGTCCAAGAAAATTTTGCTACTGGTGGCTCAGGTGGTTGTATACTCATAGTTACTTCGACTCCAGTATCATACATAGCATTGTTGCTATTAGCAAGTCTATTTTCATTTGAAATTCCAGTCATTTCATTTGTTCGATTTCCACTGATAGCTGGTATGGCCCCTGCTCCTATAAAAAGGCCTACAATAAAAATTCCAATTATCTTTTTTATCATTTTCTTTCCTATCTCCTTAAAAATAACAATTAAGGAAACAAATAGCTAATATTTAAGGATTCATCGGCATATAACGATAATTTAATTACAACATTTGTTACATTAAAATAAAAAAATAAACTTTTACACTGATTTAATTTTATAAAAAATAAAAAAAAGAGTTAGGAGCTATGTTTTAGTTATAGTATTGGTTTAGTATTTTTTCAAAGATAGGAAAACGCACTGACTTCTTCATAAGTAGTTGTATGATTGTGTTGTGGATGTATGTCTTTGGCATAGTAACTAATAATGTCCCCCATTGGCTTATTGAACCGTGGGTATTCATTGCCATAGCCATGATTGTATATGTACCTTTCTTAGTCCAAGTATGATTAACATATACATTTTCATTAGATGAATAATAGTCAGTCCATTCAAGGTTACCATCTCCCCAGTCTATGAGATAATTGACATTGTAATGATTAGAATCTGCTGTTTTGAATGTGTATTTATATTGCGTCTTTATTTTTCCACTAAGAGGACCGGTGATAGTTGGTGTTTCAGGGAGTTGCTCTTCACCGTTAAGATATTTTATCGTTTCGCGAATTGTAATATTCGTTGCCTCCATGGCTTTTTCTAAAGTAAGAGTATTGTTTACATGGATAAAACCCGCTGCTTTACATGGATATAAATTATCATTGTGATGAAGTGATTGGTACCTCATTCCAAGATATGCCATGTACTCACACAGATAAGCCCCAGGGTCACCCGTCCAATCAACCTTTGCTTTAATTGATGTCAGATCATTAACAGCGTCTTCAATTTTTTGAACAGGAAGAGAAGAGTGATGGATAAATCCAACAGGTAAACTATTATCAGGCGGACGAGGATTAGGCCAATAAGGGAATTTTTTATCCCAGTGCCAATTTTTTAGATTACGCGCATTGAATTCAATTTCCCAATTTTCCATTCCATTGCCAGAGCTAAAACTACCAAAACTAATAATTGCAATTGGTTTTATTTGAGTAGTAATCCTCAAAAAATCACTTAGTGTATCTTGATAATCAATTTCGAAATCACCATTATAACCATTAGGGGTAGGGAAAAATGAGTATATATTGTAACCACGGTTTTCCCAGTTAGCACCTTTCCATCCCTCAGGGTTCAAATATGTGTTGTTACTAAAAGGTGCAATCATTTGACCAGTTGGGTTCCAATATCCTGTCAGCATTATAATTGGTAGGTTCTCACTTTCTCTTGTGAATACGTACGCTGACCCAGAATATTCTCCAATACCATCATCATCAGGTGCTCCAATGAGAGCAGTGTCACCAGAAAGAGCAACATCATAACCAAACAAATCCCCAAATGTGCCATCTGAAGCAAGAAGCTTTACCTGTTGTGTCCGTGTGGTTCCGATGCGGGTGAACACGTAAGCAGAACCCTTGTACTCATCATCACCAAATGCTGCGATAAGCGCTGTATTACCATTTATGGAAACAGACTGGCTAAAATAGTCAAATGCTGCTCCTTCTAAGTCAGTGAGCTTTGTTTGTTGGGTCCATGTATTTTCAGTGCGGGTGAAAACGTAAGCAGAACCCTTATGCTCATCATCACTTTCTGCTCCTATGAGTGCTGTATCACCATCTAGGGAAACAGAATAGCCAAAATTGTCACCTGCTGCTCCTTCTAAGTCAGTGAGCTTTGTCTGTTGAGTCCATGTATTTTCAGTGCGGGTGAAAATGTAAGCAGAACCCTTGTACTCATCATCACCATATGCTCCTATGAGCGCTGTATCACCATCTATTGAAACAGAATAGCCAAAATGGTCTTGTGCTGTTCCGTCTACGGCTATGAGCTTTTGGATTTCATTCCAATTGTCCTGTGAACTATATTGGATGGGGTTTGAAGGCATTGTATAAATATTATTATTTTTCATACATGTAACTATAGGAACTGTAGTAGCTATCAACAATATACAAATAAAAAATGAAGTAATCTTTTTCTTTATAATTTTTCCCCCACAAATATAGAAATAATATACCATACCAAAACTTAAATCTTTCTTAGAGAAATCTATATGCAACAAAAATACAAAAAATATGTAGATGGGTCTAGTATTTGGGAGGTAAGGAAAAGAATGAATAAGAATTGGAATTCTTAAGAATCATTTACTTACGATACTAGACCCACAATTTTACAATTATATCTTTCATTGTTTAAATATCTTTTCTTAAAATTATTTAAATGCATAAAAAAATAGGAAAAAGATTTACCATCCACGTGTGATTAGAATTACTGTATCACCTTCAATGTAACCACTGTCAGGATCTATAGGCTTTGTTAAATTAGTTTTAGGGTTTATTAAATAAAATATATTGCAATTAAAATAATCTAGATAGATTCTTTCAAAAGGAAGCAGCAATGTATTATAACCTTATCAGTTTTAGTTCCTCTGTGTTATTTTCCACAGAAGGCCATCCGTCATATAGTTGTGGGTTTTGAGTTAGATTTTTAGATGGTTCTACCATGTAGAACAATAGATTAAAAATCGTGGATCTCAGAGCCACTGGTTCTTTGGTGTAAATCAATGCTTCTTCTGCAGACACATATCCATCATGATTCAGATCAGCACGACCCTT
>JALHTX010000154.1 GCA_022866015.1 Thermoplasmatota archaeon | reverse complement strand
GGTTCACATGGTTCGCAACTTTTGGATTTATCCTTTTCTTTGCGCATCCCATCCAAGGAAAAGATGAATGCTTTCTCCTTAATTATCTATTTCGGGATGAAGCCGACTAATAATTGTTTTTTTCACTGATTTTATTTATAAACTCTAAAAAAATTAAAACAAAATAAATAATTTTGAATATATGTCATTTGGCGGGAAATTCGAGTAGGTTATGAAGAACTATAGTTATCAACAATATTTTTAGTTTTTATAATAAGTTTTTTTTGATCATTTAATATACCATATTTCTTTATTTGGAACGATTAAGTTAGTGGTCATATTTTATGTTAATTATGAAGTTTTATTGAATATACTTTTTTTACAATTTGGAGATAAAGATGAGAATCCTCTTAAATATTGGTTAGATTATCTTTGCTTTTTGATAATAGGTATTTTTGTATTTCTTTTTAAAAAATTTTTATTTTGATTTCACCTAGTAAATGCTAAAGCTTAAATTGCAATTGTAAAAACAGGAAAATAAGACTAATTTTCCGCAAAATAAATAAGATGATTACATTTCCTAGTCTAGATTAAATGTATCTTGTTACAAAATGGTTTGGAACATTCTTATGCGATAAAACAGGTGTAAAAAAATATATTCTTTTTCCAAAAGATGAAAAAAAAATTGCTGAAAAACTTTTAATGATAAGTAAAGGACAGATTTTAACTGAGGAAAAAGAACTATCAAAAAAAACTGATGTTATTGTTTTTGAAAAAAGATTACAAGAAATTGGTAAGTATGCCCCCGATGATGGTTTTTTTAAAAGTTTTATTTTAAAACCTGAAGAATATGGACTTAATTTTGAACTACTTAAAAAGGCATCATTGATTGTATCACAAGAAAATGCAAGTGAAAAACTTAGCCATCCAGATGCTCAAATTATTCAGATGATTAAGACCCTTGACGATTTTATTCAAACATCAAATTTACTTTTAGAACGATTAGATAGTTGGTCTGATTTTTGTCCGCCAGATAACAGAATCAATCCATTAAAAAATACTTATGAGACTGTCAATTCTGAAATAACAAATCTTCAAAATCAGATAGAAAAAGATATGCATGTAGTTGCTCCAAATGTGAGCAGTGTTGTAGGTCCTCTTATTGGTGCAAGACTTATGTCTTATGCTGGTGGTCTTCAACGACTTGCTATGCTTCCTTCTTCAACTATTCAGATTCTTGGTGCAGAAAAAGCATTGTTTAGGTTTAAAAAACAGGGCAGTCTTCCTCCTAAACATGGAGTCATTTTTCAGCATCCGTATATAAATAAAGCAGGTAGATCCGAAAGAGGGAAGATTGCAAGGGTGCTTGCTGCTAAGATTTCTACTGCTGCAAAGGCAGATGCTTTTACAAAAAGAGATTTATCAAAGGATTTAAAAGAAGAACTGGAGAGAAGAATAAAAGAAATTAGGAATCCATAAAACTATAATTTTCTCCTGTAGTTTTAGATATGATAAATGCTTAGAACCATGTTTTATGCATGTTAACTTACTGTGTTATAGTAGTAAAACACTATTTCTAAGCATATTTATTATTAATTATTTGTAGTTTTGATTAAGATTTGGAAATAATTTTAAGCAGTTTTAGAATGATTTTTACTAAAAAATAATTTTTTTAAAAGAATTTCCAAACGTTAATTGTATCATTTGCTTTATTTCCTGATTTATCAAATGCAACTACATTTATTGTTGCTTGGCCAAACATATTTTCATCCCATGTCCATATATAGGGTGTATCTGTGAATTTGAATTTTTCTTGATTATTTATGTATAAGACCACATAATCTATAATGCTGTTATCAGTTACATCTATTATAATATCAATATCTCCAATTATTACAGGATTTTTTAATGTAAATACTTCATTATTGTTTAAATAAAACGCGTTTTCAGGATTTATAATACTTATTGTAGGAGGTATATCATCTATGATTGGGATAGTTTTACTTGCATACGTAGTGTTATTCATTGAGTCCTTAACTGTAAGTTCTACTTTATACTCACCAGGATATTTATAGGTATAGGTTATGTTCTGCTCATATTTTTTTGTTCCATCGCCTAAATCCCATATGTAGGAATATGGTGGTAGACCACCTGTAGTAAATGACTGGATAGAGATTTTTTCATTTATATCGGCTTGATTTATCATTATAATATTTGTTGATAATATTTTGTTTACAACATTAACCCTTGAATAGTCAGTAGGTGAATCAAGATAATGGTTGTTTAATGATACAGCTGAAATCAAGTGAGAACCATCATCTACTTTTGTTGTATCCCAACTATATGTCCAGTTAATATAATTTCCAGGAGTTTCTTCTGTTTCAGCATATTCCCAATCATTATCATCTATTTTAACCAAGACATATTTAACAGAACCTGAGATGGATGAGGCCTTACCCTTAATATCAATAGTTCCTCTAATATATTCTCCATTTGAAGGATCTTCTATGCTTACTCTAGGTCTTAATAAATGTACTTCTCCTCCACCATTATCAGATATTATAAGATTTGAAAATTCAGCAAGAGTAGCCGTCATCATTCTTGTTACTCTCATATCATAATCTAAATCCATTTTATCTATTGTATCTTGAGATGAGTGATAATATGGATTAAAATGATATTCAGAATACATGGCCGCATCATAACCATTTTGTATAAAAGGCCAATGATCACTATTACCTGATGCTCCATATTGTATCACTGTTATATCTATTAAACCTGGATAAGTATCAGTGATCTGTTGGCTAGTTGATGCAAGAGTTCCTGATCCATAAATGCCTACTGTATGTTGATCATCCCATGTTTCAGCATAACCAATCATATCACCATCTAAAACTTCTTTTATGTTTATTCCTAGTGATGCTGCTTCATCTGCATAAATGGTGCTTCCATATAAACCTTGTTCTTCTCCTGAAACAGCAAGAAATTTTACTGTATGTGAAAACGTATATTGGCTCATTACTTCAGCAGAGGCTAAAACAGCAGCAGTACCTGCAGCGTTATCATCTGCCCCGGGGGAACTTGAAACAGTATCATAATGAGCAACTATCAAATAAACCTCATCACTACTCGTATCTATACCAGGTAATGTTGCTTCAATATTATTTCCTGAATAACCACCGGAACTCCATTCCTGTATTCTGACATCTAATCCCATGCCATCAAAAACACCAGCGATCCAATCTCCAGCATCATCACAGGCAGATGTTCCAGTTCTCCTAGGACCAAAACCTACAAGTGTCGATATATAGCTTGTAACAGTTGACTCTGTTATTTGAATTATTAAACTTGTCAAATCAACTGATTCAAACACTTGTGTTGTAACTTGGGAAGGATTATTATAATATAAATTTGTAATATCATTATTTTCTTTTGTTTCAGGATTATAGTCTATCCATGTTGAGGTATAATTTGTGATATCTGGAATAATCTTATCTTCTATTCTTTTGGTCGGAATAGCTGTGACTGATATACTACTACTTATTATTATTAAACTAAACATTAATACAAATAATTTAACATTTTTCATTTTTTTTAACCCCCACTAAATATAATTATATGATTTTATTTGATTATAAAAAGTTTTTGCTTATTAAAGCTTCATCCCGAAATGAAGCCTTGAGTGAACATCTTTGACCTCTATTTTTTAAAGATTACCGTGCAAGAGACGTCTGAAACATCGTTCAGTAAGCCT
>JALHTX010000153.1 GCA_022866015.1 Thermoplasmatota archaeon | reverse complement strand
AAGATATAGTTAGTACAAATCGTAATGTTTTTTTGGTCTTCCATCATATAGGAAATACACTCTCGGAAAATAGAATATCGGAGCTCGTCTACATCGTTATCTCGTTCAGTAAACCCCTTGAGCAAAGAAACATCACCTGTATTAAATGCATTAAAAACATCGTTAATCATTTTACATACAATCTCATTCATATGGGGGATGCTTATTATTTTTTTAATATGTGGCCCAGGGTATATCTCCTTTGTAACCTTGGCGATATCCTTACCATACCTACCAATTCTATTAAGATCTGTAGTCATTTTTAAGCAACAGGCAATTGTACGCATATCTATAGCCATAGGCTGATACAAAGCAATCAATTGTAATGCTTCTTCTTCGAGTTGTATATTCTTTTTTGCCAATTCTACTTTTTTTACAATAACTGTATTTGCTTTCTCAACATCTAGATTTTTTAATGATTCAACAGAGCTGCATAACATTGATATAGCAAGGTCGCCCATTTTCAATAAATCTTGTTTTAGTTTTTCCAACTCGTTATGAAACTTTTCAACCATATTTTTTCACCTTATCCAAATCTACCTGTTATATATTTCTCAGTTAATTCTTCTTTTGGGTTCTCAAATATTTGTTTTGTTTGTCCATATTCTATGAGTTTTCCAAGGTACATATATGCAGTGTAGTCGCTTACACGGGCTGCTTGTTGCATATTATGTGTAACAATAATAACTGTATATTTCTTTTTTAATTTCGTCATTAAATCTTCAATTTTTGCAGTTGCAATAGGATCAAGTGCTGAACATGGTTCATCCATCAAGATTATTTCTGGTTCTATAGAAAGCGATCTAGCAATGCATAACCTTTGTTGCTGACCACCCGAAAGACCCATTGCTGGTTCATTGAGTCTATCTTTCACTTCGTCCCAAAGTGCTGAGCTCTTTAGGCTTTTCTCAACTATACCATCGAGTATTTTTTTATCTTTTATACCCTGAATTTTTGAACCATAGGCAATATTTTCGTAGATTGATTTTGGAAAGGGATTAGGTTTTTGAAAAACCATACCTATTTTTTTTCTTACCTCTGCAGCATCAATATTAGCCCCATAGATGTCTTTGCTATCGAAAAAAACTTGTCCCTTAATTTTACAATTAGGAATAACATCATTCATACGATTGAAACACCTAATGAGGGTAGATTTCCCACATCCTGAAGGACCAATAAGTGCTGTTATTTTATTTGGTTGGATACTCATGTTAATATCTTTTAATACTTGTTTTTCACCATACCAAAGATTAAGATTTTCTGTTTTAATTATCACATTTTTAGTCATTTTTTCACCATTTCATAGTTTTTCTATATCTATTTCTAAGAAGAATTGCAATCAAATAAATACCAAAAACTAAGAGCAACAATACAAGAGCTGTACCTGCTTGATTCTGTTGTGAACCTGGTACTGATGTAGATAGCATAAATAAGTGATATGGTAATGCATTTACTGGCTCAAAAACTGAATTTGGAATAAAATTTGAAAAGACAACTGCTGTAAACATAATTGGGGCTGTTTCACCAGCGGCTCTTCCTATTCCAAGAATTGCACCAGTAAGAATTCCTGGGGCTGCTGGTGGTAATACAACTTTACTAATTGTCTGCCATTTTGATGCTCCAAGTGCTAGACTTCCTTCTCGCAGTGTTTGTGGAACACCTTTTAATGCTTCTTCAGTTGTTCTAATTATGGTAGGTAGAATCATAAAAGCCAGGGTTATTTGACCTGCGAGTAACGAAAAACCCATTTTCAGATACAAAACAAAAAACGCAAAACCAAATAACCCAAATACAATAGATGGTGTACCATTTAAAAGATCTGCACCAGCACGGATAATCTTTTTTATTTTTCCCTCTTTTATATATTCATTCAGATAAACTGCTGCTCCTACTCCCAGAGGTAATGCAATTAAAATAGCACCAACAACAAGATACAAGGTTCCAATAATCGCTGGGAAAATACCACCAGATCTACCAATATTACTTGGCCCTTGCGTTATGAAATCCCAACTAAGTGCACCCAAGCCATTTGAGATGATGTATACAAGAATGATTCCAAGAATAATAATAACCGTTAGAACTGCTAAAGTTATTGTGCTAAAAGCAATTTTTTGCATAGTTTTTACTGTTATTTTTTTGGTAAGATAGTAGATACCTATAACAATAGCAAGAATAAACAACGTTGGTAGCGGTCCTATAGAGATAAAGAGCATCGATACAATGACAATTGCCATAAGAATATAGAAAAACTGCTTGATTTTATTCAGGATTTCATATGATAAAAATTTTTTCTTTTTTGATATTGCCAAATGTTTTTCTTTTAATCTACCTAAAATCATTGTAGCAGCAATATTGACAATTAAAGTAATTATTAAAAGAAGAAGAGCCAGTCCAAATAATGCATAGTAATGATTACTACCTGTTGCTACTTCCCCCATTTCAATTCCCAAGGTTGAAGTAAGAGTTTTAATTGGATAAAAAACGTTAGTAATCGGCTTAGGAATAAGACCATATGTGGGATTTCCGCAAACCATCATGACTGCCATGGTTTCTCCGATAGCTCGTCCGATACCAAGAATAATTGCTGCTGTAATTCCAGATAATGCAGAAGGAACAATCACTTTGCTTATAGTCTGCCACCGTGTAGCACCTAAAGCAAGTGATCCATCTTTATACTCACATGGCACTGAACTAATTGCATCTTCTGCAACACTAGTAATTGTTGGTATTGCCATTATGCCAAGCAGTATGGAGCCTGCAAGCCAAGATTCACCTGATGGTTGATTAAATGATATTCTAAGTCAGGTTGTGAGTATTATTAATCCAAAAAAACCAAAGACAACAGAAGGTATTCCAGCAAGTAGTTCTATTGTAGGTTTTATTATTGATTTCATTCGTGGAGTTGCAATTTCAGAAATAAAAATGGCACAACCAAGACTAAGTGGAATAGCAATAACCATGGCACCAATTGTAACAAGTAATGTTCCTACAATTAAAGAAAATGCACCATAATTTGGCGGTTCTCCAGTTGGATTCCATTTTATACCAGAAAGAATATCCCATATACCAGCGGTTTGAAAAATTGGATATGCATCACGCAGCAAAAAAAAGATTATAGAGAAGATGATGATGACTGCAGAGATTGCACTTAGGAACAAAACAGTTTTAATACTATTTTCTTTGAAATTTTTTTTTGTAAAATTACCTTTTTGCGGAAAGTGTAATTTTATAGCCATTTAAGTGGCCACTACTCCTATTATTTTATCTAAATCTTCCCAGTTTTTAATTTCTCCTTTGTAAATTGCTTTTAGTTGCTCCATCGTTAACGAATCAACAAAAGTATTTTCTGGGTTGACAATTATAGCAATACCATCCTTTGCAATGACATATTTTACAAGCCCTAAGTTACCTTCTGATAATTTAAGATCACGGGACGACATACCAATATCAACTGTTTCTTGGGCAACTGCTACAATTCCTGCGCCAGAACCAGTGGAGCTAACAGTTATCGAAATATCTGGATACAACCTCACGAATGCATCTTTTGCTTTTTCAGCAATAGGAAACACTGTTGTAGATCCACTAATACTAAGAGTGCCACTGAGGTGTTTTCCAGAAGAATTATAAGAGATATTTGTTGGAAGAGGCACAAATCCCTCTTCTTCTACAACTACCTGGCCTTCCGTACTTTGGATATATTCGATGAATTCTTTTACGACCCCTGTTGCATTTCCTTTTGTAAACATTAAAAGATCACGTGCTATTGGATACTTTCCAGTGAGGATATTGCTTATGTTTGCTGTAATGTTATTTATTTTTAATGCCTTTACTCCATTGTCAACGTAACCAAGACTAACATATCCTATTGCCCCAGGCGTTTGCGTCACAGTGAGATATACACCGCCGTTTGAGTTTCTCTCTTGTAACATGATGGAAAAATCTTCTTTCCCCATGACATGTTGCCAGAAGAATTCTCGTGTTCCAGATGTACTATCTCTACCAATTATGACAATAGAAAATCCTGCATGATTTTGTAAACATCCACTAAACAGTGTTGAGCAAAAGGTGACTATGATGATGAGTCCCATCATTATCATTCTCGACTTTTTATTCTTTCTTATCCAAACTAACGGCATCATCTATTTATATACAAGAAAATAGGAAATATATATTTTATCTACATATAGTATAGTGTTATATATAGTCCTATTGAAAAAATAGAGACCTATGGAAATATTTATGAAGGTCCCAATTTTATAGATAATAAGGTGGAATAATGGAAATAAGACGTGTACAAATCACAGGCGGATCTTCTTACGTTATCACATTGCCAAAAGAATGGATCAGAACTATGAATATAAAGAAAAATGATCAATTGGCAATCAACATACAATCGGATGGTACATTAGTACTCAATCCAAAAATAACACAGGAACAACTACAGAGAATAAAAGAATTTAATGTTAGCAACATCCAAAAACCAAACTATCTTCTACAATTATTAATTGGTGCTTATATCTCAGGATTTACATCTATCAAAATTACATCAACATCCCGCATGCCAACTACTATTCGAAATGTTATTAGATCTTTTACTCAACTAGCGATAGGTCCAGAGGTTGTTGAAGAAACAGATATGTCTGTGACATTAAAAGATCTTCTCAATCCCATGGAGATGCCTCTTGATAGGATCATTAAAAGGATGCACATTATTGTTAAGGGGATGCATGAAGATACGATGCGTGCATTTCAAACCAAAGATAAAAAATTAGCTGGAGATGTTCTTTCAAGAGATGATGATGTTGATCGTTTGCATTGGCTGGTCGCACGACAATATAATATTATTTTACAAAATGTTAGTCTCGCAGGAAAAATGAATATTACTATAGGGATGACCTCTACTTGTTTTCTTATTAGTAAAATAATCGAGCGTATCGGGGATCATGTTGTAAGAATTGCACAAAACATTCCAAAACTTGTTGATAGCGACTTGAATAAACAGACAATGGATCGTATACTCTTAGCAAGTAACCTTTCGTTAGATATTTTTAATAAGAGTATGGGGGCATTCTTTAAAAAAGATATAAAAGCATCTAATGAAACAATCGAATCTGTCACTAAACTTGAATTGCTTTGTGAAGAAATTAATGCCATTGCACTAAAACAGAAAGGTATTATAGCAATCCATGTGGGATATGTTGTAGAGAGTATCAGAAGAATAGGAGAATATGCAGAAGACATATCGGAAAATGTCATTAACTATTTAGTGACCGAACATTAAATTAATGCAGGGGAAGGTATTTTGGCTCCAAGTTCAAATCTCTTTACCTTTGAAAAAATACTAAACCAATTACTATAACCTAAAAAAACCAATTTCTGAAGATATAGATATTGATGAAAAAGGAAACATAACAGGTCTTTACTAAACTATAAAAATAATGTGGTTTCCTGAATTAACTTT
>JALHTX010000152.1 GCA_022866015.1 Thermoplasmatota archaeon | reverse complement strand
ACTAGTGAAAATCAAACCCTATTCACTTAATAAAGATACATTAGATGATGAGGAAATAGAAACATATCCACTGGAGCTAAAGGTTTATTTATCATCTTCTATTCCAATGAGCTCTACACTATCTGCTTTTCTAGGTTTAAATATATCCTATGTTACAGCTGAGCTATACAAAGATGGTGAATTAATCTCTAGTAAATCAGTAAATAGACTGCCGATGAAACCTATTGGCGATATAATTAATATGAATTTATTACAAAAGACAACAGCTTTTTTAAAATCCTTTGATTTTAAGAATTCTAGTTTTTTTAAAAAAGTGATTTTTGAAGATCTTGAACCAGGAAAATATGTTGTAAAAATCATAAAAGAAGAATCCTTTATACATAAAAATCCAGAATATATAGGATATAAAATAATACAACTTGATAAAGAAACTAAAGACAGCATAATCTGTAAACCAGAAGGACATATTAGTGTAGAAGTTATAGATCAAAATAATAATAAAATTTCAGACGCAGAAATATTATTAGAAAAAGATGATACAGTTATATTTAATACAAACACAGATGAAATAGGCAAAGCAATAGTAAAAGCACCCATTGATTCAGAACCATATAATCTAATTGTTAAATACAATGGATTCACTTTTTATAAAGAAACTGTAAAATTAAATCTTATAGGAAAACTTTATTCAAAGACTTTAAAAATTAATATAAGTTTATATAATTTAAAAGTAAAAATATTTGATACCTGGGATTTACCTGTTGCAGATATTGATCTAAATCCATTTCTTATAATAAACGATAATAATACTCTTAATACAATTAAGGCAGATAAAATAATTGAAAATAATTATTATTTTTCCAATCTTAAACCTGGGACCTATGAGCTTTCTATAAAATATAAAATATATGAACTAAAAATAGATCAAAAGATAAAACAAGATGAAGAAATAGAAATTACTTTTCCTGCTGAATTTGATATAAACATTAAAACCATTGATTCAAGAGGAAACTGTTTTACTCCAAACAAAGTAGTAATAACAAGGGAAAATAAAAAAATTGAGATAAAAGATAACTTAGAAGATATAAATATATCAGTTCCACCAGGTACTTATAATCTAGAGATATATAATGAAAAAGATATTGTATCTAAAAGAAATATAGATGTATTTAATAAAAAAACCCTGACAATTATCACAAAACAAGAACCAATATACCCAACAGTAGTAATTATTATCTCCGCGATTATAATATTTTTATCAATACTGTTATCTTATATAAAAAAAGATAAAACATACTTTTTTAAACTCCTACCTGTAGCAGTTGTAATATCTGCTCTTTTTCTTTCATGGTGGTCAATTCAAGGAGGATCTGAAACAATAAACACATCTTCAAATATGTACCTTCTGCCTACAAATCTTATAACTATCTCTGAGAATTCAATGATTATCTATGGTGAACAAGCATATCTACCAGAGATATTTACATATGTATTAACTATAATACCTATAATTGCTATAGCTGCTTCTATTATTTTACTTTCCAGCATAATTTTGAAAAAAATGGGAAAAAATAAAATATATCTAATAAGCATGATATTTGCTATTTTTTTATTTGCTGGATCATTAGTTATATATAGTATAGGAATGCAGACCTATAATGAAATAGGGATAGGAAGTTTTATCGGACAAGGAGATTTAGATGTCAGCACCCCTGGAGGAAACAGTTACTTGGTTAATTCACAATGGGGACCAGGGGTAGGATTTTATCTGATTATATTTGTAATAATCTGGATAATACTCACGACGTTTATAGATAAAAAAATATATAATAAGATATAAAACCCTATACTTATTTTAAGGAATTTAAAGATGGAAGAAAAATATATACGACATCCATTATTTGGAACATCATTTAAAAATTGGATACGAATTATTACATCGAATGGAGGAATAGATAGAGGATTTTATTTAAAAGCTGTTTTTATAACAATTTCAATTATTGCGTTTTCTCCTGCAAGAATACTGTTTAAAATATTTTATGGCAACAAAATCAAAAACAATAAAATAGAAAAAGATCCAATTTTTATTATTGGTCATTGGCGTAGTGGCACCACATATCTTCATGAACTGATTTGCATGGATCCAAATATTGCATATGTGTCATTATGGGATACTCTTCTGCCAGACAGTTTTTTGATACTTGATCCAATAAAAGAGATTTTATCAACGTTTCTACCTTCCACACGGCCTATGGATCAAATAAAAGTACAAATAGATGGTCCATATGAAGAAGAAGCAGCTCTTTCAACATTGATTCCCTGGTCTTACTTCCATTGTTTTATATTCCCAAAAAATGCCAAAAAACAATTTGAAAACTCAGTTTTATTCAAAAGCCTTTCAGATAAAGAGATAAAAGAATGGAAAGAAACTTATCTAAGTTTTTTAAAAGCAGTAAGTTATGAAAACAAAAATAAAAGACTGATTATAAAAAGCCCTGCAAATACTGCAAGAATCAAAATACTCCTAGATCTTTTTCCAGATGCATATTATATATTTATTCATAGAAATCCCTATAATGTATATTTTTCAACAATGAAGATGCGAAAAAACGTTCTAAATCAATATGCCCTTCAGAGTACAACAGAAAAAGAAATTAATGAACATGTAATAGAAAACTATGTACAACTTATGAAAGAATATTTCAAACAAAAAAATAATATTTCAAAAAATCATCTAATTGAGATTAGTTACGATGAAATGGTGAAAAACCCCTTAGAAACCTTAGAACAAATCTATACTAAATTTGATTTAAAAGGGTTTAAAGAAGCAAAACCTTACTTTGAAAAATATCTAAAAGAAAATAAGGAATATAAGACAAATAAATACAGCTTTGATAAAAAAATAATAAAAACAATCAGAGATAAATGGAGTTTTACAATTGAAAAATGGGGTTATAAACCCCCGGAATGATTTTCTATAAATAAAATGATATTACTTTGTAAAGATAAAAAATAATATAATCTTTAATTGTTTTAAGGTTGATAAGGGTTAATAGAGAAATGTCAGAATATGATGCAATAGTAATTGGTGCTGGACCTGCTGGTTGTTTTACTGCAAAAGAAATTGCTGAAAAAGGTTTTAAGGTTTTATTAATAGATATTAAAAAAGAGATTGGAAAACCTGTACAATGCGCAGAGGCTATAACCGAGTTCGCACTTGAAAATGTTGGATTAAAACCTCAAAAAAAATGGGTTGTCAAAGAAATAAAAGGAATAAAAATTTTACTTCCTAAAAACAAATGTTTTTACTCAACTGTAAAATGTTTATCCATAAACCGGTATCTGTTTGATAATTATTTAGCAGATACAGCGGTTTCTGCGGGTGCTGAGTTAAAACTAAAAACCTGCATGAAAACAATTAAATCTGAAAACAATAAGTATACAATAGATACAAATAATAATAGTTATAGTTCAAAAATAGTTGTTGGTGCAGACGGGTATTTATCAAAAACTGCAAGAATTCTAGGTCTTTTAAAACAAAGAGAATACATAAACGCCTATCAATATAAATTCAACAAAAAAGATATTGATTTTCATACAGATGACTGGTTATGTATGACCATGGATGAAGTATTCCATGGCGGATACGGATGGGTATTCCCAAGAGGAGATGAATACAATGTCGGAGTGGGAAGCAGAGATGCAAAACTAGATCTATTAAACAATTATTGTAAATCATTAGGTTTTGATATAAAAAAGAAAAAATGCTTGAATGCTGGAAAAATTCCTTATTTTTTTGATATAAAAAAACGAATTATACCAGGAGCAATAATTGTTGGTGATGCTGCAGCTATGACAAACCCGGTGACTGGTGGAGGAATACACTCAGCTATGTACAGTGGAAAGACAGCTGGACAACTTACAGTTGAATCACTTGAAAAAAATAACATGGAAATAATGCTCAAATATGATGAAATCATGAAAAAAAGCATGTTTTTACATCCTATACATAGAAAAGTATCAGATTATTTTCAGAGATGGACAAATAAGGACTGGGATTTTTTTGCAGATGCAGCAGGAGGTCTTGACATGAAAGACCTAACCTATTTTAAAAGCTTTAAGACAGGTCTTAAAAATCCAAGGTATATGCTTAGGGCAGGAGAACTTCTAGCAATAAGAAAAGATATGCAGATAAACCAGAAATATGGTTTTTAAAAAAAAAGTTTAAAAATGGATTATCTGAAACCATCTAAGAAGACAATAAATTATAACTGGGAAATACAGGACAAAGAGTAATTCTGTTTTTTTAAATCTATAAAATAAAAAACCAGCAAGTAAACCCAACGGAATAAATATTAAAATATCTACTAGACTGTTAAATAAAAGTATTAACATAAAAAAAGTTATAGGCAGAAGAATTGATACAATTTTTACTCCTTTATCGACACCATATATTGTAAAAATATTTTTTACACCTGCTTTTTTATCTCCTTGATAGTCCTTGTAGTCTTTTGCAAGTGGACCTATAGTTAAAGCCATAAAAATAATTAAGCCGATACTTAAAACCTGCAACGTAATCTCTGGATAAGTATAGATTATCTTACCTGCATTTGACCCATGCATCTCTTGGATATATGCAGGGGTTACATAACCAATAAAAAAAGCAATAGCTGAACCTGCGCCAATAATCATGGTTGAAAAAGCTGTATCTCTCAAACGTATTGGATTCACAGAGTAAATCGTCCCTAAGAATAATCCAAATACTACAAGTAAAAAAGACCAGATCCCAAGTGAAGCAGATAGCACAAGGGCAATAATTGCATATATTATAGCTATATATTTAAGCTGTTTTCTAGATAGTAATTTTTTAGGTATCAGTCTTTATTTATTATTTATAGAGTCTATTTTTTCATCATATACATGATTTATCATTACTGCATACTGCCAGACAAATATAATACAAAAAACACTTATTCCAAAGGTCCCAATATTTCCAATAAAAAATTTTGAAAAAGTATACGTCTCATTTGGAGGTATCTGACGCAGAAAAACCAATATAAAGTTAACCACATCATTTATTTTAATATAAACACTTTCTCTTGAAAGAATATGACCAGATATAAAAATACCAATGATGGTCATAAGGGCAAAATGAGTAGTTGTTATAAGTCTTGAGCTTTTAATAAAACTTTTAAGAAGTTCTTTTTTAGTTAGATACAATAGAATTATCAAAAGAATAATTGAAACTATTAAATATCGTAGTATAAACAAAGGATGGATCAACTGACCAGCAATTGGGCTTAAAAGATTTATCTGAGGAGAGCCTAAAAAGATAAATAAAACAAAAAAAGAAGCTGCACTAGCAAGAGTTCTTAATATTGATTTTGTTTTTATAAAAACATACAAAGAAGCAGCTAATAGAATCATTAAAAGTTCGTATATGATCCCTTCTCCACCCATGTAAAAAACTGACAAACCTTGCTTAGATTGAAGAGTTATTAACCTGAAAATATTTTGAATCCAGTTTGGATCACCATAAGTATAAGGTTGGGGGTTATGAAGGATAAAAACATCTATAAAAGGTGGAAGAAGCACGAGGGTAAAACCAAGAGCAGTAAGGTTTGCGACTTTTGAAAGCTCTGTTTTTGAAAAAAACTTAAGTATAACCAGACCAGCAATAAAAGAGGTTATAAAAAAACAAGTAATATGGATTTGAACAAAAAGATATTCATAAGAAATTTCTTTATATGCATAATCAAGAAGTAATGCCTCAAACCACATCCTTGCAGCAGATAAAAAAACAATATATACAAATAAAGTAAGAATATTGAATCTTTTTTCTTCAAAAAATGATACAAAACTATCTATATTTGATTTTAAAGAATCATATACGCTCATCATTCACCGACCCAAATAAGAATATTGACTATGGTATAAAGCCGAAGTTAAAAATAGTTACGCCTACTTCAGCTTCACTTGTTTTTCCATAAGTATCATATGCTATTACTTTGATTACATGATAAAACAATACTCTTTCATCCCAATTCCATGAATAAAGCCCTTGGACTGGTGAATAACTAGTGTTTACCTTCTGATCATCTACATAAAACTCTACTTTTTCAATACCTGCTGGTGATTGTACTTCTACTTGTATTGTTATATCTGAAATAATAAAACAGTTTTCTAATAAAAACCGCGACCTTACAGTATCAAAAAAGTAATAATAACCTATACGTGGTTTTACAATGCTTATGTTAGGCTTAGGTAACACTATGTAAACACTGAAAACATGATCTGATGTATCATTATTTGAAAGACCAGCGTTATCAGTTGCAGTTACCCTTATAAGATATTCAGTTCCTGCTTGTAAAGCAGATAAATCCCAGTTATATACTCCACTGTTATTTTGATTTGGTGCAATCATATGCCAGATTTCACCGTTATCGTTACTATATCTGATATCTATCTCTAAATCATCATCAAAATCATCACTAGCAGTCCATCTAATTTTTATTGTCCCGTTTACTGATTCTCCACCATTAGGATAAATAACATGTATACTTGGAGGTGT
>JALHTX010000151.1 GCA_022866015.1 Thermoplasmatota archaeon | reverse complement strand
GAAGCACTTACAAGTCTTATGGATAAAGGACTTATCTATGAACCTGTTTTAGGTACAATTAAAACAACATAAAATTTTATTTTTTTATTTACGTGGTTTTGTTTTTCTATACCATATATATGCTATCGGCATTACAAAAATTATTGTTACAATCATTGCTATCCAGAGCATATAAATTACTAAGTCGTTATCAACATAGTATTTATCTGGAATTAATCTTCCGATGTATGGCGCCATAAGGGGATATAAATCCTGGTTTTTTCCTCCTAGTATATTATATGGAGTATCTCCTCTAGCATCATTATTTTTATCCATTCCAGTATAATTATCATAGTAATTTCCAACTTGACTAGTATTATCATACCAGATATTAGTTCCGTTATCATATACATTGTAGTATGAATTATCTATGAAGTTGTTTAGAATTATTTTGTTGTTGTTTGATGTATTTTGTATTTGTATTCCTCTTTCGTTTTCTTTAATTGTATTATTATTTATTACGTTGTTGTTAGAATTTTTCAAAAATATTCCAAGAGTTTGTTGTAACATTATTCTGTTTTTTGAAATGTTTGTGTTTTGACTATTGTTTAGTTTTATTGCATATCCTTGGTTACATAATATTTTGTTGTTTATAATCTGATTGTTATTTGATTCTATACTAATTCCTATTCCATATTCATATAAGATTTTTGGGTTAATGCTACCGTTAATTAATATTTCAGGTGGAATTGTTGAATTTGTTATAGTAAAATTTGAAATTGTTACGTTATCTGCTGTGATTTGTATTAAATACTTTTTGTTTGTTGTTTGTGATCCTGTAATTATAGTGTTTTCTTTGTTTTCTCCTATCAGTTTTATTGATTTATTTATTGAGAAGTATCCATCGTATGTTCCATTATAAACATATATTGTATAACTATCATTTGCAATGTCTAATGCTTCTTGTATATTTACATAATCTTTAGTTCCATTATCATCTACATAGATTATTTTTACATTTTCATCTGATAGTGCATTTGGAACTGCAGCAATAATTAAAAGTGAAAAAATGCTTAAAATTATTATAATTTTATAGGTTTTCATTTTAATCAACTTAAATTCTTAAACATTTATTATATCTAATATTTTTTGTAATATTTTCATATTGGCTTTTTTGCGTTTAGATTATTTTTACAAGATATGTTTATATATTCTAAAATAGAAAAGTTGTAACTGGTGGATATTATGAAAGAGTACAGGGAAAAGAAAGGTTATGAGTACCCTTCATTGTATGATGCTTTTCAACTAGGGGATCGCGTAATGAGGATTTATCAGGATAAATACGGTAAAAAAACAGAATATAAAGGTATTGTTCTTAAAATAGAAAAAAATAGCATTGAAGTTTATTGGGATACCAAGGATGGTAAATATAAACCAGGTGAGATGGATATTTCATTTACCCAATGTGACGTTGAAGAAATATTTAGAGGGGATGGGGATTATACCCCTATCAAGAAGGAAAAGAGTTATTTATAGATTTATACAGATTCCAATTTCGGGTTAAATATTAATATTTGCATTTTCATAATATCCTACCAATTTGGATGGAGAGATGTATGGTTAACAAAGAATCGTTGCCTTTAATTCTGGCACTGTTAGTTCCTATTTTGTTAGTGTCAGTTATCTTGCTTTATTATTATGGTTATGATATTACTCTTTTTTTAAGAAGGATACCTTGGATTTATTATGTTATTGTTTTACCTATTGCTCTGGGTTTTACTGTTGCTATTATTAAATATATGAAACCAGACTAAGCATTAAATTTTAGATATTCAAAAATATATCTATTTATATATTCTTTATCTTTTAAACTAAGTTAAATTTTTTAACAAATTTTAACTGGTAACAACTGTACAATAATTATTATATACTCATAAAAATAAAATTAATTTGTTGAAAACATGAATGTCATAGGTTTACTATCCACACAGGAAGAAATCGAAGAAATAAAAAACATAGCAAAATTAGCAACATTAGAAGAAAGAATACATTTTCTATGCAGAATGCAAAAAATAAAAGATTTGTTAAAAAAAGAATGACATCCTCCCAAAGTAAATCCATCTAAAGATGGGGGTATCCCATATTTTAACTTCTTTTAATGTAACATGAAGGAACGCAAACCACTCTGCTTAAAACATATCGACCCTTCAGATAGGTGGGTCGAGTAGTATTAAG
>JALHTX010000150.1 GCA_022866015.1 Thermoplasmatota archaeon | reverse complement strand
TATCTATTTTGCAATGGCAATAAAAGGCCGTTCTGCTCCTTGTATTCGTAAGCACTTCAAAGGTGCTCTTGAAGCAGGTGCGACACTAAAGGAACTTGCATATATTATGGCTCTTGAGTTTCGTGAGAGTGCTGGTAATGATGATTGCTGGGTTCATGATGTTCTCTCTGATTATAAAGAGCTGATGAAAAGTAATGTTAAATGTTACCCTAAATAGTGAGGTATATGTAAAAGTTACATGTTAAATGGGGATTGTTTTAAAAACCCTAAAAATAAAAGATAAGGGGATTAATAAATGATTAAAGAAAAAAACGAGGAAAAATGGGTTATTTGCCCTGAATGCAAAATTAAACTTAAACAGAGCCATATATCAACACACATGCAACATGTACATAACAAAACTTTAGATGAATCTAGTGAAACATTAATACCGGCGACAATGCCTAAAAAAATAAAAAAACCGGGACCTTTAAAGAAGAGTAAATCAAAAATGACTATTGGTTTAATAGTTATAATAATTGTCATAATTGCTGCATCTATAATTGTATTATCTATGAATAAGCCTGAAGGATCTAACAATAATGGTGATGGTGCAGCATGGTTGAAAAATTATAAACCTGTATACAACCTCGGAACAGATTCTAATAATTTCTGGGTTAATTTTCCTATTGGTAACCCTTCTGTTGGTCAAAGTGTTAGCCATCTATCCTGGATTACAGAGGATTTAAAAGAAAAACCTGTAGTTTTTGTATGCCATAGAACAGGTTGCGCCTCATGTACACCACAGGCAGACCGTGTTAAAGCTCTTATTAAAACATATGGAGAAGATATAGTATTTTATGATCTTGACGACGATTATGCTGGAACTGCCACAGCAGATATTTTAGCGAAATATAATGCTGCGTTCTATTATGATCCAAATGGCGGATCCCACTATATAGCATTAACCGGTGTTTTCACCCTTATAAAAGATGGGGGAGAAGTAAAAATTGGTTGGCATAGCTGGGAAGGAAACGTTGAAGATGCCCCTATGGAAAACTGGATCAAGGATTCTATATATTATTACCATATAAACAAGTGAGGATTAATAATGAAACGTCTAGTATTTATCCTTTTCATCCTTGCTTTTTTACTTCCAACTTTGTTGGTAACTACAGATGCCAACGATAATATAAAAGCACCTGATTTCACAGCAACTGATGAAAATGGAATACAATTCAATTTGAGTGATTATACAGGAAAAGTGATAGTTCTTCATTTTACAGGTGTGGAAAACCCATTATGTATTGAATGTCTTGAGGAGATGAAAGGCCAGATTGTTGAACTTGAAAAACTCTACAATTCCAATCAGAATGCGACTATTATAACCATTAATATCAGGAAAAATCCTTATTTTAATACAACAGGTTTAGAGATGGCTGAAAAAGAATGGGGAGTGAATATAAATTGGCATTGGGTTGAAGATTTTAGCCCATTTCAGATTTCAGGATTGTATCAAAAATATTGGACTATCGATGGAGCATTTTCCAATCCATCCATTATTCTAATCGATACAAATCAAAGCATTGTCGGAGTCCGTCATGTGTACTGTATGGGAAAAGGAGTGATTGATGGGATTCAAACTGCTGAATCAATTGAAGGCTATGCTAAAGCTATAGCTGAAGGAACATGGAAAGGATTTGATGAAAAATTAGCAGATGAAGGATTAACCTTTGCCGGTATTTTCATCCTAGGTATTTTAACCTCAGTAACCCCTTGTTCGATTGCGCGGTTGATTGCAATGATCTCATATGTTGGTTCTATGCAGAAGGATGCACAGAAAACGTCAAAGAAATACTCCCTTCAAGGCTTATGGATAGGAATTATCTTTACACTTGGCATGTCTCTCGTATTTTTTGTGTTTGGAATGATAATATCATCCCTAGGTGCCTTTATCCAAGCATCAGCTGTATTTTTCCTTATCGCAGGTATTATTCTTATTATTCTAGGTATCAACATCTTCAAACCGTTTAGCGAGATTTTTAAGAAAAAATCCGAAAAAGGAACAAGTTTAAATTTTATTGAGAAGGGACAAGGTATATTTTTTAAACTAAGTAAAAAATCTATCTATCTAGGAGCGTTCTTTTTAGGTATACTTTTTTCAATAGGATGGGCACCATGTGCTTTGTCACTTATGATGCCCGTATTTGTTCTCACTCTAACACAACAAATATCAATTGTTATGGGTGGACTT
>JALHTX010000149.1 GCA_022866015.1 Thermoplasmatota archaeon | reverse complement strand
ATAGAAGACACATTAAAGGCGGGAAAAGGACTTAATGATGTTAAAATTGTTACGTACTGTGCAGAACATTTTTTTTCAGATGTAATAGAGTATCTAATTGGTATGGGTGTTAAATTTGACAAGGATAACGGAGATTTTAGTTTAAATAGAGAAGGGGGACATTCTAAAAGTAGAATATTTCATGTAAGCGATACTACTGGATTGAAACTTATGGAAACTTTAGTAAAACTCGTTAGAGTTCATCCAAATATTACCGTTCACGAAAATCACCTAGTTATTGATTTAGTTACAAAAAATAAAATACTGAAATCTAAAGGAAAAGATTTTTGTCTGGGTTTTTATGTGTATGATATAGAAGAAGATTATGTGAAAAGTGTTCAATGTAATGCCACGTTTATTGCAACAGGGGGATTAGGTAAGGCTTTTTTATATACTTCAAACACGGATAATAGTACAGGTGATGGATTTGCTATTTGTTATAGATCTAGGATTCCGCTCGTAAATATGGAGTTTATCCAATTTCATCCTACTGTGTTTTATGATCCATATGCTGTTACTGCGGGTGAAAGACGATTTTTGTTTACTGAAGCACTTAGAGGCGCAGGAGCTATATTAAAGCTCTATAAGGATTCCAGAAAGGATTTTGTCTTAAAATATGATCCCCTTGGTTCAAGAGCGACAAGAGATATTGTTGTAATGGCAGAAGATATTGAAATGAGGAAAAACGGGTTAAATCATGTTTGGCTTGATTGTATCACACTTGGAAAGGATATATTAAAAAATGAGTTTAAGAACTCCTACGATTTCTGTTTAAGCAAAGGTTTGGATCTAGCTAAAGAACCTGTGCCTGTTGTTTATGCGGCACATTACTCTAACGGAGGAGCATTGGTTAATATGCATAGTGAAACGGAAATAAAAGGATGTTATGTTGTAGGAGAAACTTCTTATACGGGGTTTCATGGGGCTAATAGATTAGCTAGCAATTCTGGGCCTGAATGTGTTTTATTTGGTAGGCTTGCAGCAAGACATTTTTTATTAAATTCAGATGATCCCTCTCCTTTGAAGGTTCCGTTATGGGAGATTAGAGAGGCAGTAGAATCAAAGGATAAGATAACTGTTGATTTTTATTGGGAAGTTATAAGGAGAACTATGCACTTCTTATGCGGTATGTCAAGAAATAAAGAGAGATTAATTACCGCACAAAAATTGCTCAGATCTCTTAAAAAAAACATAAATAGTTTTTATTGGAATTATAGGGTAAGCAAAGATTTTTTAGAAGTCAGAAATATTGTAGATATTGCAAGTATAATTATTGAAAGTGCTCTAGCAAGAAAAGAGAGCCGGGCCTGCCAGTTTAGAGAAGATTTTCCAAAGGTCAATAATGAAGATTTCCTTGGTTTGACAATAGTTAAAAAAGAAAATAAACCTTATATTTTAAAACTAAAGGAAAAAAGTTTAAGAAATTAATTCAAAATAGACTCAACCCAGACTTCTACGCTTTGTGCCTTTGGTACTCAGGACAAATTGTTCTAAAAACCAAGTTCCAAAAACCATTATGGAAAAAGTAAAAGGCGTTAGTGAATTTGGTCGTATGGAATCTGGTTATAAAAAAATATTGGATGAAGCACAAGAACTTGATAACATTGTCAACTTTATTTCATCCAGGAAAACCATATAAAATATACTTATACTGATTTCATTTCAACATTACTAAAACCCTGTGGTTGTTCCTCAAATAACATACCATATTTGTTTAATGTCTTAATAATAAAATTAAACAATCTTTCAGAAAGTCGTGCCTGTTCGCTCCAACATTTAGAGACGGACATTTTACCTTCTTTGTATTAAAACATATCTTTAGAAACAGAAGCATTGACACGGTTTTAACACATTGTTTTTTGTGCGAATCAATGATAAAAAAAAGAAAAAAGAGAGTGATAGAATAATATTTTATCAAAACAGAGTTGCCTATTTTTATATTAACTCTGGTTGCGATTATAAGATATGAGTGAATGTAGTCCCTGCCAGACCCATACGTTCTTCTCTAAGGGAATCTAACCAAAAGTCCGTTTTTTTACCAACTTTCTATTTTTCTGCTAATCTTATATGCAACAAAATTAAAAATAAATAGCAAAAAAACAACAATTTGTTAAATCCTCTCATAAACAACTGTTTATAATGTTTTAATTTCATAAAAAAGGGGGGGGTAGTGGGTTTTTGATACTGGTAGTACCACTAAAAACCCACAACCAATGCAAATATTTCTTATAAAATACGGATATTTTTAAGATTTATAAATTTTTATATTTTAAACGAAACAAATGTCACCCATTAAAATTAAAAATGATATCAATAGTTTAAAAATTATGATACAAAAATAAAAGAGATAAAGAAAAAATTAGTCTTCTATATGATAATCCAAACACCGACCAAATAAGATAAATAATTTTGCAAAACCTTCAAATTCGTTTAATAATAAAACACTTCCTTTAGGAACAAAAAATGGTTGAAAATTACCATATCCATTATTGATTAGGAGTAATGTAAAAATAACTTCAGCTTTAATATCATATTCTGATGATGAACCGATACATTTCATAATACCTATAACTAAATGATTTTTTGGTTGTTGTGTTATATTAAATTTGGATAAATCCTCTTTAACATAATTTTTAGTGCTAGCACTAATTGTTGGAAAAACACCATATCCAACAAACAGCATACATACTAAAATTCCAATTATCTTCTTATTCATCTTTTTTACCTCCCTCAAAAAACGTATTGATTTTAAAAAACAAATAGTTTTCTATTGATATAAATAACATTTGTTATATATTTTGAATAGTTTTATATATTAAAAAACATTTTGTTAGATATGGCTAAAAATAGTGTAAAACAAATAGAAAAAGATGAAAAAAAGATACTAGAAGAACTTTCAAAAAATGCAAATAAAAGCATAAACGATATCATGCCGGGCTCACCTTAAATTTTTAATATTGAATATTTGTTTTGTGAAGGTATAGTTACATATAATATAAAGACTATATTGCATTATGATAAACGATAGGTCTGCAAAAAAAATTGATTATTCACTAACAAGTATAAGTCGACTTTTTATATTAATCATTATAACTGTGCTATGTTATAGTTGTGCATTCTTCGTACCAATTGCATTTTTATATCATGTCATAAAGTTTCTTAATTTCAGTTATTTTACTCATATTTTTTTATTTTCCATCTCTATAGCTGTCACGTATCTTATTCTTGTATTTTCAATGATGATTTCATCAACACTTTTTATTCGATTATTGCACGTTAGATATGAGGAGGGTGATTACGGAACAACCATCAAAGATAAAACTTCATTTAAATTAATTGTTGTATCAAGAGCATAAAGTTTGAAAAAGTATCGATGTGTCCCATATGGGGGGCAAGGTCTGCCATAATCAAGATATCCAAAATCATTTTTTCCTTGTGGATAGGTAATATTCTCCCCTTTAGATAGACCTGTTTTATTTACTGGTATATTCCAGATCAACCAATGGACCCATGTTTTTATCGGAGCATCAGGATCATCCATAATTAATGCAAGACTTTTAGTGTTTTCTGGGATGTTACTGAAAGATAGAGGTGGTGAGATATCTGCTCCATCGCATGTATATTCAGATGGAATCATCTTGTTATCTTCAAATGCAGGACTAGATAATTTCATATTTCCAAACCTTTTTTGTTGATTTTCAATACAACCAATGTTCATAGCAATAATAAATATGATGGCTATCCAAACAGTTAAGGTAACTTTACTATTTTTTATATATTTCATCTTATTCATATTTATTCTCTATTTAAAACCCAATCCAACTATAACTATAAAGCATAAACCAATACTTCATCAGATGTTATCTCTCGAACTCGCTCTTCTTTTACCCACTTATCAAATAAATCTTCTTCAATTGGAAACTCAAAATTCTTAGTATCTGTATACATCATTAAAGTATATACATCCTTATTTTTTCCTCTTTCAAAACCATATAACACGCTAAATGCTATTTTACGATCTTCTTTTAATATTAGTTCATAATAATGGCCTACTTTTATTTTTAGCTTAAACATCAAAATACTTCTCCCTCAAAACTACTATTTCAAAACAACTATTTGTTTATAAACTTCTTCTTAAAAAAATAAAAAGGATTAGTTTGTCTTAATAGAATCCCCTTGCTTTTCTACTTACTCTCCTTCAAATCCACTATTTTAAAAAAAACGTTGCAAATTACACCGAACCAAGAAGCAAATATCAAAATAAAACAGACCATAAGAGTGAATACATCACAGGATAAGTCTAAAACCACAGTAAAAATTCCGACAATCAGCCAGAACATTACTAGCAGACAGAGGGGATTAATCATTTTCTCACTCTCCATATTTTCACCCTCACAATTTCAAAACAAATAATCATTTATAAATCCTCAGATAAAAGATGCCGATCTAAACAAGAAGTAGAAAAATATATAAGAATCATATCATTTTGTTGATATATTACAAACGGGGGTGCATGAATGGAAAAAAACTTAGTAGATCTGTTTAAGAGCCAATACGTAAGAATCATTAAAGATAATAGAGAGATCTTAGATGGAACTATCATAGAGATTTTAGAGGACAGCGTAATTTTTCAAACTGAACTTGGACGAACTGCATTTTCTATAAACTCGATTAGAGAGATAATACCATATGATGAAATAAACAAAAGAAAAAGGTTACGAAGTGGTTTAAAATCTAACCAATATTAAAATTTTTAATGGGTTTTATACTGATATAAATCTGTGTTCACGAAAGTTGAAAAAATAAATAGGGAATAAACTAAAATTTGGGTTATCGTACAAGGCGGGAATTTGAACACCAGTTTTATCATAAAATAAAAACTATAATATTCTATTGTTAAAACATTAAAAGTGCAGGGGGGAATGATTTCAACTTCAAGTTCAAATCACTTAACTATGTCTCAGACACATAGGTGTTTTCATCCTTTAAATAGAACTTTAATACTTTTTATAGTTTAGTCCAAATATCGATAAATCCGTTTAACGCTTCATCAAGAATTCCAGATTGATAGGTGATTAATATTTGACTGATTTTGTTTTCATCTTTGATTCTGTAGATCATCTCTTTTTCTCTTTTTGTGTTTATCACTATATTTGCCTTGATTAGTTTTTTCAGGTGAAAGGATAGAGCTCCTTTTGTGAAATTAAATTCCGCTAGGATTTCTTTGAAACTTGACTCAGGATGTATCATGAGAAAGATGATAATTCTTCGTGGTGTTCTCATTTTTATAAACGACAAGATTTCTCTGTCGAAATAGTTAACCTCGTTTTTTATGAAATATCTTTTTCTCCGTCCATCATCATGCGATGAAATCAGATCTGCTTTTTCTAGTTGTTGAAGATGATATTGTAAATCCCCTATAGATAAAGAAAGTGCTTTTTCCATTTCTCTTATATAGGTTCCAGGGTACTTAGAGATTTGATTAAAAATCATTTTTCGTCTGGATAAGTTAAGCATTTCATGATCCATTCCAGACACCTATCGTTTCAAGATGGAGAGATAAAAGAAAATTAATGAAATAAATATCGTACCTACCAATATCCCAGTGGTGTTGAAATGTTCAACAGATGGTGAGAAAACACCTATTGAAACAATAATACCTATTAAGGTAAATAACAAGAAACCTATTGAGGCAAATGCTAATTTCATTTCTTTAGTTTTAATTAGGGAAATAATTGATATGATACTTAGCAAGGTTGATAAACCAAGAAATGAGAATCGTATGAATATTTCTATTTCGTTCATAGCTCAGGCCTTTTTATTTTCTTAATGCTTTTAGTTGTATAAGTTTTTTTAGATGATGTTATCGTTGTATTAGTTAAAAAGGGGGGAGGAAGATAATTTAGAAATCATCTTGTTGTTTTCTTTTTTTTATTATAATCCCTCCGATGATTAGACAAATGAATAGTACGGAGAGGATTATTGGAATTATAACATTCGAGACCGAAGCAATTCCTGAGGTGATGCTTTTAATTGATATTGTATGTGTGGATAAATGAGGTACGTAGACAAACACCGTGGTGAGTCGTTCCCCTGATAGTGCGTAATATGCACCTTCTGCATCCTTATTTTCTACTTTTTCCATTAAATCTTCTAATGTGGTGACTTGGTTGATTTTGGAATCATCAATGCTGACGAGAAGTTTTTCAATTGATGTGTTTTGAATGACTTCTTTATCGACGTTGATGATGACGATTCTTCCGTTTGGTATTTGTGAATTGACAACGACATCGACACCGTTGTTATCGACGTTGTTAAATGTCATTTCAAAGGTTGGGTCATCATAGGTATAATAATTATTTGAAGCGGTGTTTGCTATCTTGACTTGTTCCCAGTCCGTGGATTGTTCCGCTGCAGATGGTACCATTGTGGGTTCATTGGTTACCCATCCTTCTGCAGAGATGGTCCCATTTCTTTTTGCGTCTTCAATAATCATTTGTTCTCGTGTAATGTTCAAATCGTCGTACCAGAAATCATTTACCACAGGTGGTGCTGGATATTCAACATATGTGTAGATATCAAGATATCCATAGGGACTTAATTCAACCTCTATGGTTTGTCCGTTTATAGTGGCTGTTCCGTTATAACTATTTATTGAGGTTGTTGTATTATCTGATTTTATCCATATGGTCTGCCATGGGGATGAAATGGTTTCAAAGTCTATGGGTTGTTCAGATATTACAGAATTGCTGCCTTCCCCTGATTTTTCATCTGTGGCAGGGGTGCTATAGTAATAATCGTCAGTTAATTTTGAGATTTCAAATCCATCTGGTATTTCAAAGGTTATTTTTGTGTTTTTATCACTAGAAGCGAAGTATACACTTCCACCTTCTTGATCAAAAAATCTCATGAATGTATTCTTTCCTTGGAATATGAGAAAATCCGCGAATACATTTGGGGTTGCTGCTGGTTCAAAACCATTTATTTTTATAGAGTTAAATATTACTTTATTTTCATATGTGATATTATCTGAAATTATTTCTTTTTCACGATAAGGGTCTATACTACTTACTGGGTTGTACCAGACTTGGGGGTAAAATGTTAATTTTACTGTATAATCATATATAATTCCTGTGTTTTCATCGATTGTGAAATGAACAAATGTACCCTTTGCATTTCCATTGTTATAAGTAATACGACCCATAGTTGGATACCATATGTCCACATTGGGTGTGATTAAAATTGGTTCTGGATCGATTATATTTGTGAATCCTTTTCTAAGGTTTAAAACATAAATACTATTTGTAATCGTCAAATTATCATTATTCAGTTGGATTCTCAAATCCGGCTGAGAGAAAACGCTTAGAACTCCTTGCTCCTGATCCCAAGTTTCTTCACAATACATCTCTGTTGAAATTATATTATTAAATGATATGTAATCATCGTTAACTGTATAATTTCCTCCAAATCTATTACATCCGACATTCCCACCAAATGTACCCTCTAACTTAAAAGTGATCGAGGCCTTAACATCATCCATAGCTGGAGTCGGGTTTTCCACATTTCCATAGGATAAAAGTTGCCATTCACCGACTATATCTGATGTTACCTTTTCTGTATCTTCTGCTTTTGCTATAACCACACTGATAGAGGTGGTGGTTATTAACATACATATTGCGATTATTGCTATTTTTTTAAAATTCATTTTTTTTTCACCTTAAAACCTTTTACGTCTTTCATTTAAATATAATTTCTGATACATTCATTAAACACTTTAATACATTTGTTAAACATGTTGAATAGATAGCTATTTCTTTTAAATTTGGTTTACATCATTCGTGAAATGTGCAAACCCTGTTAAAGAAACGATGCATCTCCTGCGAGGCATGAGGTGTAGGGTATGAAAACAATAACTGATATGCTACATTCTGAATTCGAGAAACTCTATGCAAAATTCAGAACTGTTTCTAATATTCATTTAAAAGAATTACAAGAGGAAATCAATGAATGGAAACATAATGGACTAATTACTGAAAAATTTTTTAAACAAAATTATGGCGAATTTACATTTCATCCACCAACAACACTTCATAATGTTCACTCAATTATTGTCATTGGCATTCCACAAAAAATTACTCCAGTAATTTTTTTTCATAAAGGAGAACGATATCAGACAGTAATACCACCAACCTATGCGTATTCCAAGCTACGAACCAGTTGTAAGGAAATCTTATCCAGAATTTTAGGAAATAAAGGATATTTTGTTGATCACGCAATATTACCTTTGAAACTGCTTGCGGTGAAAAGCGGACTAGCGAAATATGGAAAGAATAATATCTGTTATATTGATGGAATGGGAAGTTTTACTAGATTACAAGCGTTTTACATGGATTACGAATTTCCCATCGATGATTGGCATGAAAAACAAATCATGGAATCATGT
>JALHTX010000018.1 GCA_022866015.1 Thermoplasmatota archaeon | reverse complement strand
TTTGGTCTAAATAGATTGGTATTTTTTGTTTTGCGTTAATGATTTTTTGAGATATACTCCTTCCTTCATCGTAAAGTTTTGTGTCTAATGAATCTATTCTATTAATGATTTCTTGGTTTTGTTTTGTATCCCCTATATATCCATCTTCGAGGTCTTGCCGTAATGCCCAAACATCATGTATATAAAATCCAAACTGTGGTTTAGCTCCATTATATTTTAGCTTACCATATAATTCTTCCATTTCTTGTGCAATATTAACAAAATTACCTGTTAAAAATTCATCAATTATTCCATACCTCATTTTCATCATTTCTCCTTCATTTCATCTTTTTATTTTTTCTCTAATTTATCATTCCAATCCATCCAAAGTTTTTCAACATCTATTCCTTTTGGATTGCAGATTGCACTTCATCATCATTATATCCATGTTTTTTAGTTTGGTAATCTGTAATTTTTCTATTCCCCCTTTATAATTTCCTTTGTGTATTATTCTAATATCTTTTTATCTTCCTTCCATCTATACTTATAGTTATTAATTCTGGTTCTATCTTATTCTTTTTTTGCTTTTTAGATCTTTTTCTGTTTCCTTTAGCCATCTCATTCCCTATAATTTCATTTCTTATTGTTTTGTCAAATCCAATAAAACAGTACCATATGCTATTGTTAATGTTTTATCATTGTTGGAAAAGCCATAATTGCTTGTTATTGTTTCTCCCTCTGAAGTGATAACTAATTTATTATCTGCAATGTTCCAAGTACCATTAACTTGAGAAACTTCATCATTATAAAAAGAAATAATTTTAAGCGTTTTATTTGAAAAAAAATTATAAGACATATTTACTGTAATTTCACCAATACTTAATGAATAAATCCATTCACCAATTATTTTTTCCTCATCAGATTGAAATGAATTATTATCTTCATTACATCCACTTAATCCAACTGTTAGAAGTATGACAATTATTCCAACTATTATTAATTGTTTTTTCATATTATCTTCCCTTAAAACTATATTTTTGGTGGTCTGAAATCTTTACTACAATATGGACAAATTATTGCATCTATTGGAATAACTCTACCACAATTAGGGCATATTCTATCAGCAGGTTTTGATATTACAATATCTTTTTTAGATGGACGAACTAAAATCCATATGATTAGACCAAGTATACTAAAAACAAAACCAATTATAGCCCAAGTAGTGCTATTTTTTCCTCGTTCTTTTGCATCTTTGTTTATCCATATCGCAATTAGTATAGAAATGATTAAATCAAAAACAACAATAATAACACAAAGTGTTCCCCCACAGACCTCTCCTATTTCAGTTAATGTTTTATTAAATTCTTCAGAAACAGTATCTGTATAACTATAACTTACTGTAGCATTTTGGTTATTTGGATTGAAAATCACAATGAAATAGGATTGGTCATCAGGTTGTGTCCATTTAAAAGAAGTAACCTGAACCTTTTTTCGTTCATAGACATTGACAGAAAAATCATTTTCATCATAGGGATACCATAATGCATCAAAATAAGCATCACTTGTCATTATGTAAATATGAACAGGAAGATTAGAAGAAATATTAAATTGTGTTTCTTTATTTTTTATAGTCGTAAAAAGTGCATCTGACTCTATATCATTTGGTTTTATGATAACATTATTTTTTTCTTTAATGTCTGCATATGCAAATGTTGAAAAACAGGATACTACCACTAAAAATATTAATATTCCAAAAATAATCGTTCCTTTAATTTTCATATTTTTCTCCCTCAAAACTACAATTTCAAAACAACTGATTACTTATAAACTTCTCCTTAACAATTGTTTAACATTGATTTCATTTCCAACATAAAGTAAGGTATCATAAGATAGGTCTATTTACTGTATAGTATCCCCATTCTATACAATAATGATATATCAATAGCTATAAATCCCATTCTATATTTCTTAAAATTCTTATTTTAGATAAACCCATAAATAATGATGACTCCCAGAGAAGATTAGGTTAGATTTTAAGAAAACATAATATTATCTTATATTAAATATAAAAATAGCCTAAAATACCATTTGTAAGCCTCCAGGTATATAGGTTATAACCCTAAAGTGGTATTTCTATGCATTTTGTTCGTTTTATATCTAAAGGCTAATATTTTTATCTACAGGAGTAGCATAGTACAGATAATTAACTATGAGAATATGACAACTAGAATTTATCCACAATTTTCTTTATTTGTTTGATAGCAGTCTCATAATCCCATCCAGATTTTATCTGTTCAGTTGTCTTAAATCTATTTTTGCACTTATTGCATTCTCTGTATCTATCTATATGATCATCATGCTGTCTTATAGAGTATATTTTAATATCTTCACTCTTGCATTTTGGACATTGTAATTTATTGATATATCTTTCCTCCTTCAATATCAAATTATTTTTCTTTGTATTCTTTACCCCAAAAACTTTCTCCTGATACTATAAATTTACGAAGATATTTTTCATTCCAATCTTTATTAGATAAATACTCCAAATTTCCACTATTAGGATATTGAGATTTTACATATACTCCTTTTAATTCTGGTTCTATAGACTCTAATTTAAGCAAAATTTCTTTTTTACCATCTTTTTTTATCAAATATACCATCTCACCTTCTTTCAACTCATCTAAATATTCTACTTCTTTCATAATTTATTCCCTCCAACATTTTTTGTAATACATCAATAATTAATAATCATTTACCATTTAAAGCAGTATTATTCATCACTTTATCATATATATTCTTCAAATCTTCTTCTGATTGACAATTATAATGCATTAAATCTACATCACCCTTTAATGAATGCCCCATTAGGATCTTCTTGATAGATGTAGGTCCACCTCTTCTATCCCATTCTTGACTGAAGAACTTCCTTAAATCCTTAACTAGTATTGGAGCATCTCTAAATAATCTTGTAATATGACTTTGTGAAAATAGTTGTTTAAGTTGCTTATCATTATTAAAGTAAGTAAGGTATTCAGATAAAGCATCTTTAGTATCATATGTAAAAAAGGATATCCTGCTCATCTTTGTTTTAGTACTCTGGCCATTATTAGGATTGTGATTGATATGTACTATTCCTCTATCTAAATCAATATTCTCTCTGTCTAATTGATATAGTTCTTCTGCGCTCATACCAGATGATATCCCTAAAAGAACAAGTGATTTTATCTGAATAAAGTACTCATTTTCTTTAAAATACAATAGAGTAGCATTAATATCTTCCATAGTAACTCTTTTTGGTAAGTATGTTGGTTCTGATGGTGGATTAATATCTTTTGCCCAATCAATCTTAAGGTAAGTAAGGAACTTTCTGATTTGATATGTGATTTTACGATAATACGTTGTTGAATAGTCTTTTTGGATATTATTTAGATAATCAATAGTGTTCTTTTTGTCTGGGATCCAATTAACATAATCTAAATAATTAGTGATAAAATATCTAGAGAGATAGATCCATTCATCACATAAACCTTTAATTTTTCTAAATCCTATAAACTCATCAAGATCTTCAAGTTTAATCTTCAATTTCTCCTTATAAAGAACAGCTTTGGGAGCTAGAGACCCCGATTCAAATTCGGGCAGGCCCACTTTATCTTTTATTTTCTTGTTTCTTAGAAAAAAAAGATTGATTTATTCAACCCATACTCGATAAGTTCCACTATCTAAAGTCCAAAAGTTAACTTCTCTAAATGTAAATGTTAAATCTCTTGATTCTCCATTTTTAATATAAATAGCCTGATTCTGAGACCATTTATCATTACCTTGAGTTAATGCTGTCCAAACTGTTACAGCCCCATTCTCACCCTTGTTATAAATCGTAGTGTCAACATATACAACAAAATCAAGACCTTCATATCCTGTTCTTGCACTTTGACTTACTATATCAATACTTGATGAGTTGGTTGAACTCCCAGTTGGTTCTGTGCAACCAGATAATACTCCTATACTGATTAGCATTAAAGCAATTGGTAATATTGCTATTTTTTTCATATTTTTCCTCCCTCAAAACTACAATTTCAAAGCAATTATTCCTTTATAAATCATTATATGTTTTTTGCATAATTTAATAGAGCCATTTTAAAGCCCTAGGACGTTTTGAGTGTTTTGTTTTTCTCCTGTAGTCCAAAAAAGGTATAGGGGAATACTACCTTGGTAGAGATCTACAGCCCTAGGGACATTTCCAGGCCTTTAAACGCAAAATAAAGGCATATCCATATATATATTTATGAATATATGGCTAAGGAGAAGATTAATATCTACGGTCTTTTGAACATTATATCTGATTTTTATTTTAAAAATAAAGAAAAAAAAGGTTGGTTTTAGAGATTTAGTAATCGTTGGAGTAAAGGATAATTATCTAAAAGCCTTGCTAGAATATTACTAAATAATAGATTAATTGATTTTGCTTTTGGGTTTTGTATTGTATTGCTATAAGCAATATTATTATCTTCAGAATCACCATTATAGTTTCTCTCAGCAATATCATTGTTATTGTCGAGTATCTTTTTTAACTTCAGAGTAGGATATTCTTTTTTATCTGGTAGATCCTCAATAGATATTGATCCTAATATTAAAACCACAACTTGATTCTGTCCTAATTGATATGTTTCAATATCAAATGGTTCAGTATCATTATTCCAATAAAAAGCTACCTTAAATTGTTCAGTTGGACCAAAATAAGAATTATAGAAAACACATGAAATAACTATGTCGGTTCCAAAAAGTTCTACACAAGGCATTGAT
>JALHTX010000148.1 GCA_022866015.1 Thermoplasmatota archaeon | reverse complement strand
GGTTTCTAAAATAAACTCAGATTTCTACACTATCGGTGGAGTAGTTCCACTAATGAAAAATCAGTGGTATTCCGATCTTATAAATGTTATACTAAGTACTAAAAAATACCTGGATCCTAGTAAACCAGTCCATCTATTTGGAGCAGGACATCCTCTTATTTTCCCAATTGCTGTTGCACTTGGCTGTGATTTTTTTGATTCTTCAGCCTATATAAAATATGCAAATGATAACCGTTTAATTTTTCCATGGGGAACTGAAAAACTAGATGATATTACAGAATTACCATGCTGTTGTCCTGTTTGCTCAAGTTTTACTGCAGATGAAATAAAAAAACTAAAAGAAAAAGAAAAAACAAAAGAGATTGCAAAACATAATCTATATGTTAGTTTTGCTGAAATTAAAAAAATTAGAAATGCTATTTCTCAAGGTTCTTTATGGGAGCTTGTTGAAACAAGATCGGTTGAAAATCCTTATCTTTTACAAGCACTTAAACTTCTTCGAACAGATGAAAATAAGATATGGCTTGAAAAATTTGAAACGGTTACAAAAAATAAAGCAATGTTTTATACCGGAAGTCAAACGTTTCATAGACCTATTGTTTATAGGGCTCATAAAAAATTATTAGAGCGTTTCATACCTTCTTCTAAAGATTTTATTGTTTTTCCTGAAGCAGTTAAACCTTTTTCAGCTTTTTACTCAGATGAAATTAAACAAATTTATAAAAAAAATAGCAAAGTCAATATTATTATTGATTCATCTCTTGGCGTAGTTCCTATTGAACTTGATGAAATGTATCCTTATGCGCAATCTGTTTTCCCTGAGTTTGTTGATGAGGAAACCGAAAAAGCAATTACTAGTTTTTTTAATTGTTTTACTAAAAATAGGAATGTTATTTGTTGGACGGGATTTAAAACATTAGATGAAATCACATCTTATGAAAAAGTTTTTAGCTTAGATATTAGACGAATTAGTGCCGTTGCTGATATGCAGTTTTGTAAAGGTGCTGGACATACTTTACTCAACGGAAAAGTTGAAATTGTTAAATCTAAAAAAACTGGTAAAATACGCAATATTTATTGTGATGGTAAACATGTTTTGTCAATGCGTGCTAGCGATGGTATGTTTACATTAAAACTCGAGGGAGCAAAAATACTTCATAATAGCTTTGAACATCCTCATCTGAGAGTTAAGGTTAAAAACGATGCTATTAATTTTATAAAAGAAGGAAAAAGTGTTTTTGCAAAGTTTGTAAAAGATTGCGATCCAGAGCTTAGACCTATGGATGAATGCCTTATTGTCGATGAAAAAGACAATTTATTAGCTGTTGGTAGATGTATTTTAAACCGAGAAGAAATGCTTTCGTTTAAATATGGAATGGCTGTTAAAACAAGAGAAAAATTAACTAGTGATAACAACTAAGGTGCCTTGTATGAATCGTTATAACAGTGGTTTTAGAGAACCGCCATGGGTTATGGGTTCACCTAAAGAGGTAATGGATTGGATTGAAGCAAGTCATCCTAGCAAAAAAGAGGATAAACATAAGTTTGAAAAAAAATACTTGACTAATCTACATATTAAATTTGATTTTGAAGTTGAAAAAAGGATAGTTAAATCTACTTGTATTTTTTATAGAATAATTGGTTTGAATAAGATTGAAGAAGATTTTGAAATTCTTTCGACATCTGAACTTATTCTTCGCGGTCTTGCAAAAGCTAAATTTAAAAATGCTAAAAAAATAATTGTTGATGATAAAACATTATATGATCATCCTGATAAAAATTCTGATCTGCGTAAAACTATTGAAAATCTAAGTGATTTTTCTGAAGAAATCTTTCATGCACAAAGTGTTGAAATTATTGCAATTCTTGATGATGTTGAAAAAGCTGAACTAATAATTAAAAATAAAAAAATTCATATGGAAAAAGAGCATTCTGTTGATATAGAAATTAAAGGTAAAATAAAAAGTGAAATATATCATACTTTTTTGAATTATATAAAGGAAAATATAGGTTTAAAAGAAGAGTTTAATTCGACAAAAGGCGAGCAATAAATGGACAATTTTAAAAAGATTTAATTGTTTTGTGCAATCCCTTAAATATGGAGGATCTATAAAAATGTCTAAAAAAACATCTAAAATATCTGGTTTTTATAAACTTCCAGTTAAAAAAAGAATAGAAATTGTAACAAATTTTTCTGATTTATCTGAAGAAGAGACTAAATTGTTCTCATCCTGTCTTGACATTCAAACAGCAGATAGAATGATAGAAAACGTACTTGGAACCTTTGAACTACCACTCGGCATAGCTGTTAATTTTATAATAAATGATAAAGAATATCTTATACCAATGGTTACAGAAGAATCAAGCGTGGTTGCAGCTGCAAGTAATGCTGCAAAAATAGCTGATGTTAAAGGTGGTTTTAAAACAGAATGTTCTGAACCACTTATGATTGGTCAACTACAGCTTTTAAAAGTTGATGATGTAGCCGATGCTACTCAAAAAATTCTAAAACATAAAAAACAACTTTTGGATCTTGCAAATGCTCAGGATAAAGTTCTTGTAAACTTTGGCGGAGGTGCAAAAGATCTCGAAGTTAGAATTCTTGATAGCCCAATTGGTAAAATGATTGTTATACATATAATAGTGGATGTACGCGATGCAATGGGTGCAAATGCAGTAAACACTATGTGCGAAGCGCTAGCCCCAATGCTTGAGGAACTCACCGGTGGAAAAATTCGTCTTAAAATCTTATCAAATCTTGCAGATAAAAGAATTGTAAAAGCTAAAGCAGTCTTTGACAAAAGAACAATGGGAGGGGAAAAAGTTGTAGATGCATTTTTGGAATCATATATTTTAGCAGTTATAGACCCCTATCGTGCTGCTACTCATAACAAAGGAATAATGAATGGTATAGATTCACTAATTATTGCAACTGGTAATGATTTTCGTGCAATAGAAGCAGGTGCTCATGCATATGCTGCAAGAAATGGACAATATACTTCTCTTACAAGTTATAAAAAAGATAAAAATGGAAACTTAGTCGGTGAAATTGAACTACCTGTTGCAATTGGAATAGTTGGCGGTGCAGGAAATATCAATCCTAAAGCAAAACTCTGTAAAAAAATACTAGGGATAAAAACAGCAAAGGAATTATCTGAAATAGTCGCAGCTCTTGGTCTTGCACAAAACTTTGCTGCAGTATTCGCACTATCTACTGTCGGGATACAAAAAGGACATATGAGCCTTCATGCAAAAAATATCGCAGTTATGGCAGGGGCTTCTGGTAAACAAATTGATATTGTAGCAGAAAAACTTGTAAAAGAAGGAAAAATAAAATTAGATCGTGCAAAAGAAATATTAGAAGAAATCAAATAATACGATCAGCGATATCTTCTGGTTCACGTTCGCAATAATAGCACTTTATTCTTAGTGGATCCTTATTTATGACTTTAAATCTTGTTTTAACAGGTTCTTTTGCATTAGAAACACACGTAGGATTAGAACAAGAAACAATACCTATTATCTCATCTGGTAGTTTAACCTTAAATTTCTTTACAACATCATAATCTCGTATAATATTTATAGTAGCTTTCGGACATATAAGCGAAATTTTATCAACTTCATTAGACTTAAGTTCACGATTCTCAACTTTAACAATGTCTTTTTTACCCATTTTACTATTAACATTCATTGCGACACTAACAACAGAAGAACTATTACTTCTTGGGATACCAAGTATATGCAAAACCTTTACAGCATAACCAGGAGTAATATGGTCGATAACAGTACCATCTTTAATTCTTGGTATCTTTAAATCCTTCTTTTTAAAACCTGGAACTTTTAATTGTTTCTTCATATTTTTTTCTCCCCCAATACAAGTGAAAGAAGCGCCATTCTAATAGGGACACCATTAAATGCTTGTTTAAAGTAAACAGCATGAGGTGTACTATCGACCTCAGAATCTATCTCTGAAACACGTGGGAGAGGATGCATAACAATTAGATTTTCTTTAGCATTTTTTAAAAGTTCATTGTTGATCCTATAAGAACCTACTACCTTGTTATATTCTTCAGCATCAGGGAAACGTTCCTTCTGTATACGCGTAGCATAAAGAACATCAGCATCTTTTATTGCTTTCTCTAGACTAGATGTCTGAGTAGGCTCAACACCAAGTTCCATACATTCATTGATAACCTCTTTAGGCATCTTCAAACTAGTAGGAGAAACAAAAGTTAGCTCTACACCATAAATTGAAAGAGCATAGGCGAGAGAATGAACAGTACGGCCATACTTAAGATCTCCTAAAAGAATAATATTATTTTTCTCGATTTTTTTCTTCTCAGTTTTAATCGTAAATAAATCAAGTAAACATTGGGTTGGATGCTGACCCGCTCCATCACCAGCATTTAACACGGGTCCATTTGCAAATTCTGCTGCAAGACGAGCAGCTCCTTCCTGAGGATGCCTTACTACAATTGCATCACTAAATGAATCAGCCATGCGAATTGTATCTGCAAGACTTTCACCTTTTTTCTGAGATGTACCACTTGGATCAGCAAAACCTATTACTCTCCCACCAAGGCGGTTCATAGCCGACTCAAAACTTAATCTAGTTCTAGTACTAGGTTCAAAAAAGAGACTAGATAATACTTTTCCACTTAGAATATCCTTATATTTTTCTCCTTTAGCATATGGCAACATTTTTTCAGCATAAATAAGTATATCATCAATTTCTATTTTTGAAAAATCCTTAATAGATATTATATCTTTTCCTTTGAAATCCATTCTAATCAAAAAAAATGAGATATAAAACGGCCTTAATAAACTTTTTAATTGAAAAATTAACAAAAATAAGGAAAATTTATTAATATATAAAGACTCATATACTAATTAGATAATATATATCAGTCGATAAATATATATAGTTCACAACTAACAAATAAAAGTATAAAAATAAGATTGACTTATTTAATTAAGGGGTTTAAAAAATGTCATCTGGAAAAAACTCCAAAAAAAATGGGATAGAAAAATTACGAATATTACTTGACGAGAAATCAATGAAAAAATTAAATCCAGAAGATGAAAAATATTTACTTACCTTGAAAAAAAGACTTGAGAGATCATCTAATAGCAAAACAGTTATTAAAAAAATAGTTGAAACCTCTCAAACAGAAGAATATTCTTTAAAACCAAACATTATAATTCATACAAAAAAACAAGTAGTTAAACCTTCGCCTAAGATAATTTTTGAAGAAAAATCGATACAAAGAGAACCTGAACTAATATTTAAAGAAGTAAGCGAAGGAAAAAAAATTGATGATGATTTAATAGAAATTAAAAAAGTTGAGATCAGACATCCTGAATTTATAGAAGTCAAACCAAAAACAACTAAAAAACATAAAAGCTTAAAAAAAGAAGTTATAACCGAATGGGAAGCTTTAGAAGAAAAAGAAGAACAAGTTATTAAAAAAGAATCCACTGAATCAAAAAAACAAAATACTGTCGAAGAAGAATCAATCCCGTATTTTATTCCTGTTGAAAAATCAGAAGAACTTAAAGATGATATTGAGTTGAAAAAAGAAGTATCTAAAAAGTCTTTTATTGAACCTGAAAACAATGAAATAATTTCTGTTGAACCAACTATTAAAGAAGAAACTATCGAGTCTAAAAAAAGCAAAATAGAAAAGTTTGTTGAATTAGGGTTAGGAAAAAATAAAGTGGCATTTAAAGATATTGAAAGCATAGATGAAGAAACAGCAGAAATACTATATGATCATGGTTTTATATCTATAGATGCATTGAGTTTATTATCAGTTGAAGATTTTGTAAAAATAACGGGAATTAAAAAAAGAAAAGCAAAACAAATAAAAGAAGAAATAGATAAAAAAAAAGATAAAATTTTTGGTTACAAATATATAGAAACTAGAGAGATAACACAAGGTGAAATAATAGAAGAAAAATTTCGAGAAATAGACGAATACAAAATCTCTGATGAAGAAAAAATTAAAATTTTTAATGAAATTAAAAGTATAGATAAAGAAACAGCTATATTACTATACAACAATGGATATACATCTATTGATTCTTTAAAATATGTAACAACAAAAGATCTTAAAAAAATTAAATATATCGATAAGAAAAAAGTAAAAAACATAATTTTTGAAATCCAAAATAGATTTAAAGAAATTGATCCTAACAAACCATTAGTCGAAGAATACGATGTCGAGTATTTTGAAGAAGAATTTGATATAGATCTTAAAGAAGCAGATGAAAATATACAAAAAAATATTCAAAGAGAAAAACAAGATTTTTTTGAAATAGAAGGAGAACTTATATCAAAAGAAAAAATAGTTAAACAACAAGAAGAAAAAATAAAGGAAATAGTTAAAATACTTGATGAAAAGAAAGAAGAAATTGAAGAAAAAAACAATGAGTTAGAAGATTTAAAAATATCAATAGATGAGAAAAACAAAACAATAGGAAGTTTAAAAGAAGATTTTGATACAAGTATCAGTGATCTTGAAAAAAATAAAAACATTCTTTTAGAAAAAGAACAAACTATTGAGACTTTAAGATGCGGACTTTCTAATAAAAAACAGGAACTAGAGAAAAAAACAAATGACTACGAAAACCTAAAAGAAAAAGCATTTACAATAGATGAAAACATAATAAACATTAGAAAAGAACTTGATGAAAAAACTCAAG
>JALHTX010000147.1 GCA_022866015.1 Thermoplasmatota archaeon | reverse complement strand
TTCACTTTTTGATACTGTTGCTTCAAAATAAATTTGTCAAAACTCACCTTCATCACTCCTTATGTACCAGGAATGGTGAAGGATCAAATAGAGGTTTCTATGAGGGGTTTTTCAAAACCCTCTATAATAATATTTCATGTTATACAACAAGTGATTTAAGATTTTATGATAATCTTAATAATTAAAAAATATTGGTAGGGATAACAAAGATATAATAGAAAAAGTAATAATTTTTAAAAATATTTATCTACACATAAGTTTTTCTATTATTTATTCGTTTATAAATTTTAAGATGATTAAGATGTCCGAGAATTTTGATCCAATAAAACATAGTAAAAAAAAAAGTATATTATTTTGGTACAATAAAATATAGTAAAAATCTTCATAGTCTATTCAAAGATGGCATAAAGCGCTACATTAACTTATTTGCTAGAAGTATACCAATGACTCCCAATATGAGAGTTAAATTGCAGCGGTTGAGAGGAGTTAAGATAGGAAAAAATGTTTTTATTGGAAGTAATGTGTTTTTAGATGATGCAAGACCTGATCTTATCACTATAGAAGATGATGTAACAATTCTAGTTGGTACAACAATTTTAGCCCATGTCTATCCACCAGATCACTTTAGAAAAATTATTAATCACCATGAACAAGCAGTAGTATTAAAAAACAACTGTTATATTGCAGCGAATACTCTGATTTTTCCTGGAGTAACTATTGGTGAATATTCAATTGTTGGTGCAGGTTCAATTGTCACAAAGAATATTCCATCTTTTTCTTTAGCGTATGGTGTTCCTGCAAGAGTTATTAGAAGTTATAGCAAAGACGATATTATATGAAAATTTTATATCCTTTATCAGAAATAACACCCTCTTATGGTGGGATTGGGGCTTATGTATACAAAACAATAAACGGGTTAATAAATAATTATAAAGATTTTGAAGCAGTAATTATTACATCAAATCAACAACAAGATGATACTTTTTTAAAATATTTTGATGGTGTCGATAGAGTGAAAGTTATTTCTTTATTTGAACATAAATATAATCGAATTTTTATTAGAGATCTACATTTTCAATTAAGATTAGCACAAAAAATTAGGAAATTGATTAAAGAAGAAGAAATAGATATTGTTCATCATCAAACTGGTCATTATGATTTATTTTTTTCCTTAAATTTTTTAGATGATTTACCTATAATAATGACATCTCATGGAGACCTTTTCACACTTCTAGAAAAATGGAAAAAAGTTCAAATTTATAATTTTGATGAAAGAGTAAATTATTATGCTGCTAAACTTCTTTATCAGGAAGAAAAAATTTTGTATAAAAAATCAGATAAAATTATTTCGGTAGCTGACCATGTTAAAAATCAAATTGTTAATCATTATAAAATTGAATCTGATAAAATAATTACCATTCACAATTTTGTTGATCCGGAAAAATTTTATTTTCATACTGGTGAGTTCAGTAAACCCTATAAAATTGGATTTATTGGAAGACCATATTATATTAAAGGTTTTAATGATTTGATAAAAACTCTTAATCAGAATATAAATAATGATATATTCGAATGGCATCTTGTCACAGATATAAATTTAGTTAAAAAATTTGTTAAAAATAACGAAAATATATATTATTATAACAGTATTCCGCAATCTAAACTCTCCGAATTTTATAATGCCATAGATTTTATGTTCATTCCTTCTTATTCAGAGGCATGCCCCACAGTCGTTCTTGAATCGATATTAAAAGGTAAGGTATGTATTGTAAGGAATTTAATTGGTATCCAGGAAATCATGAAGGATTGCAGGGGTTATTTTTTTGATGATATTTCTCAATTAATTTTTAATGATATTTTTAAAAATTATACGAAAAGTAATATAAATTTATTTGAAATTCTTAAGGAGAATAGAGAGAAAATTAAAAAACGATATGGGTCGATTAATATAATTAATGATATATATGCCCTTTATAGAAATTATATATAATGAAGTGTATGTTATATAAATAATATTTGAAGTGTATATTTATAGGTTGAAATAATGAAAGTAGTAATTATATATGGAAATCCAATTGGTAAATTCTATGGTGGTATTTCTACTCATATAAAATATTTAACCAATTTTTTATCATATTATGCGGATATAAATATTTTTTTGTTAACCTTTGGAGAAAAAAATTTTACTTATAAAAAAAATAATATACAATACATTGAATTAAAAAGAATGAAATTCGGTAAATTTTTTTATCCATTTGAGATATATTATGATTTGTTTAGATTAGAACGAGAAATAAAAAAAATAAATCCAGATTTGATACATATTCAATCTACAAGTCCAAATTTTTCATTATTTGGAATATATATGTTAAAAAAATATCCAATATTGATAACACTTCATGGGTATTTTAATAAAGAGTATAAGGTCCATGTAGGTTGGAGGAAGATATTTTATAGATTATTTTGTGTCCCGATAGAAAGATTTGCATTATCTAAAATACCAAATATTATCGTATTATGTCCACAGATAAAAGATATGATTAGTAAAATTACTAGATCTAAAATTTTCATAATCCCAAATGGTATTGATATAGATTATATACAAAAGATTAATTCTTATGAAAAAAAAAATTACCCCACAATTTTTTTCCTTGGATATTTAACTAAAGGAAAGGGTACAAAAGATCTTATTAGAGCAATTCAATTAGTTAAGGTTAAAATAAATAATGTAAAATTATATATTGGAGGAATCGGGCCAGATATGACAAAATTACAAAAATTAGTTCAGGATTTGAATTTAAAGGATAATGTGACTTTTCTTGGTTTATTAGATTATAAAGAAAAATTTGCTTATATGAAATCGATGGATGTATTTGTTTTACCTAGCTATTGGGAGTCATTTCCCATCGTTCTTTTAGAGGCTATGGCATGTGGAAAACCGATTATCACAACTGATGTCGGTGGTAATCCTTACGCGGTATCTGATAAATTAAATGGTTTTTTAGTAAAACCTGGTCAATGGCAACAAATAGCAGAACATTTAATTTACTTACTACATGATAAGAATTTACTTAATAAAATGGGGCAAGAAAGTAAAAAAAGATCCATTAATTTTAATTGGGAGATTATAGCTCAAAATACAAGAGATGTATATAAAGAAATAACTACAGAATCTAGAGATGCCATGTTTATACAAAATTTTAAAAAATAAAAGATTAAAGATGGGATAAGTAAACAGCTTTACACGTAAAATAAGAGATAAATAATTAACATTCTATTGACAAGATTATCTTCACTTTATTCGGGCATTTCTCAGTTATATAACTTTAAAAATAAATCGCATCTATACCTTTTTACGATATGATGCAAATTCTTCTTTTTTAATACTATAGAACCAATCTGGAATACCGGCTACTTCTCTAAATTTTTTTTTGTACAATGGGAGAAAACAACTAAAAAATTGACTTGGCAAAAACCTAAAAACTTGATTAAAAATTTTAATAAATATTATTTCTGGTTTTGTTAATACTTCTTTTCTTTCCTTTTCCGAAGTAAATAATGTATTTGGCTTATATTTATCCTCTAACATTGGTTGTTCAAAATCTATATCTAAATAATTACAGATTTTTTTTGTCACTTCTAATCTATTTTTTTTAAGCTTTTCATATTCAATCAATAGATAATTTTGTTTTTGGCGTTGAAAATATATATTAGAATAATATAAATGATATCGAAATGTAAGAAATATTACGAAAATAATTTTTGAAAATTTCATCTTTTTTTGCATATGTTCATTGAAATATTTTAATCGGATATCAGATTTTATCGAATCTATAATATTACGTTTGATAATTATAAATTTTGCAGTAGGAAAAATTTCTGATAAATCATGGAAATATAATAGATGGGCGGGTGTTTTTTCAAGCCAAAACTCAGCATTTTGCTCCTCTGCATATTTATCCATCATCATTCTAAAAAATTCGTCATAAGAACGGGGTCTATTTTTATAAAAATAGGTTTTATCTAGATTGCTTAAAATAAAATAGTCGCTACTAGAAAAAGTTTCAATGAATTCAATAAAATTGTCATCATCTTGTAAATCTCCAAATCTATCCTTTACAATGCAAAAAAAAGCACTTTCATGGATGCCATAATGTCTCTCAGCTTGAATTCCAGCAATTCTACTATGTGAACAAAGTATATTTGCTAGCCATTTGGTTCCACTTCTATGAACACCTAAAACAAATATTTGTTTTGCCATAAACTTTAAATCTCTATTTTATCTCTAATTATATTTTCAATGTTTTCAAATTAAATGTTATTTTTATAAAGGATATCTTAATTTTTTAATTTAGAATACTAATTGAATATAAAAAATTATTTGGTATTTTGTGATTTTAATATACTTTCAAAGATGCTGTTATTTTAATCTTTAACATTCCTAATCTACATTGTACAGTAATGGGTTGAAATCAAAGGCTGGTAAGCATTTGTTCATCATTTAGGAAAAATATAGAAGAGGGGAAATGTGGCTGAGAATAAATTGGTTGAGAATAATCCCGTGAAATTTTGTTATTTATTCAGGGTAAGTTTTTTTCATAAAACCAAAAAGTCCGAAAAAAATTTAATAACTTCATAGTTTATATAAGAGATTTAAATGAACATTTATTGGATTACTCAAATTGATAGAAACACACTTCATAAAACATCAAGAATTGAACTAGCTAACGCCTTGAGAGAAAGAGGTCATAATGTAAAACTAATAATTCAAAAAAATATTGGTGAACAACATACAATTGACGAAAATATTATTTATCTTCCAACGGTTTCATATACAATTATTTCAAGGTTTTTATTCAATCTTGTCATCCTTCTTTATTTTCCTTTTATAACATTTGGAAAAAAAATTGATATAATTATTATCGATGGTGGTAATGTTTATCCTCCATTTGCATTGACATTAAAATTACTTGGTTATCCCTTAGTTATGGATCTTAGAACTCTACCTACTAAATATATGAAGTCAATACAATCGATTTTTTTTGATAGCTCCATATTTTTAAGTAAAATTATAGTCAAGGGATATACAACAATAACTCCGGAGTTAAAAAACATATTAGTAAAAAAATATAAAATTAAAAATTCAAAAATTGGTATTTGGACTTCTGGAGTTTCCTTTAAATCATTCAAAAAACCGATAAAGACAGTAATTGAAACCAATTTTTTTAAAGATCCGCAATATTTCTATCTAATGTATCATGGGAAATATTCACGATCAAGAGGAATAGAAGATTTAATAAAATCAATTGCGGAGTTAGAAGATACATTGAAAAAAAACATCAAACTTATTATTATTGGATTTGATTGCAGCAAAAACAATGATTTCATTAGATTAGGGAATCAATTAAATGTAAATAAAAATTTAGAATTTATTCCTGTAGTAGAACATGAAAAAATGCCTTCCTACATCAATATGTGTCATGTTGGTGTTATTCCTTTACCAACGGATGATATTTGTTGGAGAGTGAGTGCTCCGTTAAAAACCTTGGAATATTTAGCAATGGGTAAACCAATTATTGCTACAAACATACCATTCCATCATGAGATTTTTGAAAAAGGAAAATGTGGGGTTCTTATCGAAAATAGTGAGCCAGCCTCTATAGCAAATGCGGTTAGTTATCTATACAAAAATAAAGAAAAATTAGATTCAATGGGAAAAATAGGACGAGAAATTGCTGAAAGATATTATACTTGGGAAAAGTCAGCACATGATTTAGAAGTTTTTATTAAAAGAATTGTTTCATAGGGAGAAATATGAAAAATAAAATTATTGTAAAAATGGGCGGCATCCTATTTTTAATCGGTTTAATTTTGATTATACTTTCATGGTGTTATACTTATCCAGTTCATCTGTCATCAATAAACAATATCACTTTTTTTCAATTTTATCCTTTATTATGGCCAGGAATAGTATTGTCTTTGATTGGTTTATTTCTTGTAGGATTTTATTGTAAAAATAAAATCGTAATAGCTATTTGCAGTTCTTCTATTCCATTATTACTTAATGCTGTTGTTTTTTTTTATTCTTTTATAACGGCTTCAGATGCTGGTGCTGCCAGAGGTATGTTTCTAGTTTTTCAAAAAACAGGTATAAATTCAAATGTTATTCCCTATTTTGAATTTCCAACATTTTTCAGTTTAAATGAAATAATACGTCTAATCGTTGGAGTTGATGAAAAATCTATCGCTGTATTTTCTTTCATATTATATGGTGTTCTGCTCGGACTTTTTCTATTTCTATTTTTTGCTAATTTGAAGAGGCAATATTACGATTCATTAATCCCGTTTTTGTTGGTTCTGATGTATTTTATCGGTACGTTTTCCTTTATAAATTATCAATGGGTCCCTCAAACTCTTGCTCTTGTTTACTTTTTTCTACTTATTATGATATCAAGTTACCTGATTTTTGATGTACAAAAAATCAAATGGAATCTTATGATTATTTTGATTTTTGTTCCATTCGTTTTAAGTCATACATTTATACCAGTAATTTTTTTGTCTTTTTTTGGCATACTTTTCATTAAAAAAAGATATTTATTACCGATTTTTTTAACAATTTTTTCTATCTATATAGTTGTTACTATCTATTATACTACGACCTATTTACCTCTTTATATCAAAACTTTTGAACAATCAATAACTGGATTTAATAATGAGTATACAACTAGACTATCTTCATCATTTAGTGAACCAGAGAGCTTACTAAATCAACTTATTAGTTTTTCAAATAGACTAAGCGTTCCAATGGTTTGGATTCTTGGTGGTATAGGGATCATAGGTTTATTTTTAAAAAAGAGAATAAACTATATTTTAATTGCAATAGGATTATCTGGAGGAATTTATTTAGCGGTTGGATTGTTTTATTCCGTATTAGGAATACGTGCTATTCAATTTTTATTTATTTTTATGACTATTGGATTTATGTTTTTTATTTCAAAATGGAGAAGACTAACTACAATCCTTATTTTTATTTTTTTAATTCTAGCGGTTTTCATGCCTATGCGACTTGTTTATAATGACACGCATTTTCAAATAGATGAAGAAGCAAATGCATGTAATTTTTTAGCAAAAAAAATTATAAACGTAACTCATCCAAAGGTTGCAATAGGTCAAGTAAATTTTGGATTTTTCACGAGTCAATATAGTTTTTTAAAAAATAGGTACTCAATTGATTTTGCTTTACGTCCAGGAAATCCAAAATTTTTATATGTATTTAATAATTCAATAAAGAAAAATGATTATATCTTATATAATTCAAACATAGGAAAAGAAATTATTAGATTTGAATTGACAAAAGAACAACTTAATGATACTTTAAGAAGTATCAAGTATAATAATAAGATATATGATTGTGGTACCACTTTCATTTTAAACGGAATTCATTGAATATGAAGGGATATTTAACTTATAAAAAAAAATTCAATTCTCCGTACTACTTATATGATTAGTCTTTTGATTGTTATCGTACTATGTAACTATAAATGCCTACTGCCTTTAATCATTAATAATGATACATTGTGATTGGTAATTTAAACTCAAAAATATGCACTTTGCTACTCAAATTTTTTTATGCTTTTTACATTTTTTATTTATTATTAAAGCTGGGAATACTGCGTGGTCTTAAGTATCAGTGTAAGATACGCAGATGAAAAACCGCATTTCTTTTAGAAAATCAAACATTTTCATATTTTATCACACGCAATATATTGATATAATTAACTGTGATAGTAATATATGAAAAATATAATTAAATATAAAGTGTTCTAGGCAATATGGTGAGAAATATAAATAATATATCTATAATTGATTTGATATGGTAAAAGCACAGAGGTACATTAATCAATGACTGCAAAGACAATTTCTAATTATACCATTGAAACAGTTGAGACAATGGAAGAATTTAAAGAATTAAAGGGTGATTGGGAACGATTATTTAATCTGAAAAATGAAATCTCTCTTTTTTTTTCATATGAATTAATTCAAATATATTATGAAACAATTCTCAGGAATTTTAAAAATGTTAAAATTAAAATCTTTGTTATGAGGAAGGACAATCAACAGATTGTCGCAATTTTTCCTTTTACCTACGAAACTAGACTATTTCCTTATTTCTTCTCTTTTAAAGAACTAGCACTTAAGAATGATTATCTTATTGATTTCTATTATTTTCTTGTCGATCCTACCGAAAACCCGAAAGTAATTTTTCAACAATTTATACAATTTCTCAAAAAAATAAAAAGGACATGGGATATTATCAAAGTAAAATCGCTACCTGAAGATGAACATTTATTTGAAGTATTTATCTCAATTATTGGTAAGACCTATAAATTTGTTGTAAGTGAGATAAATACGCTCTTTATTGATTGTGAGAGAGAATTTGATGAGTATATTAAAAACATGGATCGAAAAGATAGAAATGAGGTGAGAAGACAATATCGACGAATTGAAACAATAGGAAAAGTTGCAATTGTTGAAATGAACAATCCACAGGAAATCGAAAATGGATTACTATATTTTTATGATGTTGAGGATAGTGGGTGGAAGGGCATAGAAGGAACTTCGTTAAAACGTTCGTTCTATGGCCGGTATTATAAAGAATTGGCCTCTTATTTATCAAACGAAAACAAGTTTCGATTATATTTATTGAAGTTAAATGACGAGTATATTGCTGGAATTTATGCAATCGTTGACCATGAAATTCTCTATATGATTAAAGCAGGATATTCTAATAAGTTTAGTCAGTATTCTCCTTCAACGGTTTTATATTATTTATTGTTTGAACAATTATTTAAAGAGAAAAAAATACGGAAAATTGATTTTTATGGTCCTATATTTAATTATGAAAAAATTTTTGGAAAAACCACAAGAAAAAGATATCATATCACCATTTGTAATAAGAAAATTCTTCCAATTTTCTATTTTATTGTTTTAAAGACACTAAAGAAAATCAAATATCCTTTTCCAGAAGGTTCTTTACGTGAAAAAATATTTAAAAAGCTAAGAAAAATTTTATTTTTAAATAAAAGACAGAGCTAATATATTTGCAAAGTTCCTAAGTTAATTTTAATAATGTTACTTTTATTATTTTATTTTCACGGTTAAGAAAATGATCTATTATTTAAACCATGTAATTATTTATACTAGCTTGCTTCAAATATTTTTTCAATTCAATCTGATAAAATATTTCAGTGGAAAATAGTATCATAGAAACAAGAAATTAAAATGGTGAATGTATGTATTCAAAGATAATTAAAAACATTTTTTTTCCTCTGCATCAAATGAAACTTCCACATGACGAGCGTTTTATTACATATATGAATCTATTGAATAAAACTCAATGGTGGAATAGTTCTGAACTAGAAAAATTTCAATTAAAAAAGTTAAAACAACTTCTAAAACATGCAAATGATAACGTTCCTTTTTACCACGAGATGTTTAAAAAATTGAATTTTAAACCCGACAATGTTACGAATATTAATAATTTGAATAGATTACCGATTTTAACTAAAGATATTATTCGAAATAACTTCGAAAAACTTAATGCAAGAAATTACTCAAAAGATAGATTAATTTCTTCTGCTACAGGTGGTTCTACTGGCACACCAATGAAATTTTTTATTGATAAAAGATGGCAAGCTTGCAACATGGCAGCAGCATATAGAGCATGGGGTTGGGCGGGTTATAGACTTGGAGACAAAACGGCTTTTTTATGGAGCGCACATCAAGATATACAAAATTCAAAAAATTTTGTTGCCAAAGCCCAAAAATTTATCTTAAGAGATATAACATTAGATGCATTTGATTTAACTGATGAAACTATAGAAAAATATATATCAATATTTAATAAATTTAAACCAAAGTTTATTAATTCATATTCATCGGCTATTTATTTAATAGCAGATTATATGCAAAAAAGAGGAATCAATAATATAAACCCTAGAGCAATTTTGACAACAGCAGATATGCTTTATGACTATAAAAGAAAATTAATTGAACAAATATTCAATTGTGATGTTTTTGATTATTACAGTGGGCGCGATACTTCATTACAGGCTGCTGAATGTTCTGAACACTTTGGTTATCATTTATCGATAGAAAATGCAGTAGTCGAATTTGTTAAAGAAAATGAAATTGTTTCTCAAGGAGAAACAGGAAAAATAATAATAACAGATCTATGCAATTATGCAATGCCATTAATCAGATATGAAATAGGAGATCTTGGAGTGCCTTCTGATGAAAAGTGTCCCTGTGGAAGAAAATTACCAATAATGAAATCAATTAAAGGAAGAATTTTAGATACAATAATAACCCCAGATGGTAAAATGATATCTGGTATGCTTTTACCAGCAATATTCGCTTATTATGATATTAAAGGTATTTATGAGTATCAAATTATTCAAAAAAGGATAGATATGTTATTAGTTAGATTAGTTAAGGGAAAGGATTATAGTAAAAAAAATCTCAATTTATTTATAAATATTATCAAAAAAAAAGTTGGAGATGATATGAAAATTGAAATTCAGTTTGTCGAAAAAATAGAACCAACGGCCTCTGGTAAGCACAGATCAGTCATATCAGAAATTCTGAAAGGGTAATAAAATGTTAGGTAATTTCTAGAATATTTAAGATGAAAATTTAAGTATTATTTAATTTTAAGTTATATATAAATAATTATTTTATTTTTATTAATAGGAATTAAATATATAAAAATTTTTAGGATCATAATATCAAGAAATTTAAAATTAAATCATTTTTTATAACTATTACAGCTGATAATTTTTTATCAAAACTGAATATCAAAGAAAATGGATTTTCAATTATTGAATGAAATAAGGGCGGCGCCCTTATAATCCCGTTCCGCCTTCGTTCCTCAGCAAGCCCTACGGTCTTGCCGTATCTAACTCGGCGGCTCTGGTTAGTAATCGTTGTTGCCGATCATCAACAACTGTAATTTTATGGTGGTTTGGTTGATCTCGGAT
>JALHTX010000146.1 GCA_022866015.1 Thermoplasmatota archaeon | reverse complement strand
CTTAAAGAAATTTCAATATCTGCTTTTGAATCTCTTGTTTTTATTGAAAATTTCTTAAAATCATTCCTAATTGCTTGTTCTATTATAAGATGGATAGGATGAGATAATCCTATTTTATGATTTTCATCTATCTCTGTCTCTATTTTATTGAATACAAATTTCACAAAGTCATCTATCTCTCCATTAATTTTCTTAATTAATTCATTTGATTTATTCCAACTATCTAAAATTAGTTGGTATGCATTCAAATGTTGAAGTGTATATTTGTATATCTTCTTTTTTTCCAACTCTTCTAAATCTATCATTAAAACCTTAAAATTTTGTGTATCAAATGCAATATTCAAATTCGGGAATTCTTTATTTATTCCTTCAAATACTATTTCTCGCCTATGTATCTTCTTAACTTCTGATTGTTTTAAAACCCGATAAGTAATATACGATACAATTAAACCAGAGATTAAACCAGAAATTATGCCAGTAGTTATACTTTCGACAGATGTTCCATTCATCAACCATACAATATCATGCCCAATTGAAAAACCTATCCAAAAACTTATCCAACCGAAAAGCATTGAAAGCATATATTGACGAAACTTATTAAAAATATAATCCATAATCATCCTTTAAAACCAATTAAAAACTCATTCTAATCAACTTTCAAAACAACAGATAACATACAAGATGAATTTACCTTTTATAGATAGGATGAAACTACTCCTGTTGAATAGATTACCATACTCCAATAAATATCATAATTTTTCTCAATATTTTCTGAAAAAAGTTTTCTTCTTCCAAAAGGTCAGATTGATTAGCTGGTCTCTCTATAAGTCTAATTTTTTTACTTTTCAATAATTTTTTACAATTATTTTCATTTGTAAAATCCTCTGATAACCATTGAATTTTATATTTTGGGATAAAAAAACTCATTGCATATTCGGTCATATAATATGCCTTATAAGTTTTTGTATTAATTATATACTTATATCGTGGATTTTTTTTTAATGGAGTCCGTTCACCTTTTTCCCAATATATTAGTCTTGAATAGAAAAATATTGCATAAACATGTAGAAACTTTAGATCTAAATCTGTATTTTCAATTTTTATAGGCTCAAGATTTTCTTTTTGAATTTGTGATTCTTTTTCCCCCAAAATCAATGTTCTTATTTTACTAGGAATAATCATAAAAATTATAAGAAGCACCTCCCCAATTAATCCTATATATCCAAAAATTCGAATTAAAATATAACCTATTAATCCCATTAATAAAATATAAAATGTTATTTTTATAACACGAATATATCTCATTATAATCCAAAATGTTTATTTTGAATGGAAATTTAAGCATTGCTATCATAAAATTAATCTCTTTTACTTTAAAACTCAATTAGAATCTCGTTCCAATCAGCTTTTAAATCACATCCAAAAACATACAATTAACCTTTTATACTGAAGAAGTCAATTAGAATTTCACGCAATTATAAATGAACTTAAAGAAAAAGAAGAAATATTACTTGCAACAGTTAATTCGCTTCCAATAGGTTCAAATGCATATTTAACAAGTGAAAGAATTATGGTTAGACCAAGTAGTTCATTAAATTTCAATTTTGACATTCCATATTCAGATATAAATTCAATAAAAGAACGCATTGGTCTTCTAGGCGACTATTTTTTAAAGATTGTTTTAACAATAGGGTTTAATTTAGGAACAAAAAATTTTAAAGAAATTGAGATGAACACTTTACCAGATTCCCCATTATCAAAAACGATTGAAACCCAAATCCTTATTCATAAAAAAAATAAACCAAAAGAAATCCATAATAAGAATTGTAAAGAATGTAATGCAGAAAATAGTTACGAGAACTTGTTTTGTGAAGAATGCGGAGTAAAATTTCCAGAGGATACTATAAAGTTATTTTGTCCTGAGTGCAATACTGAAAATAAGTTTGGAAGTATCTTTTGTGGTAACTGTGGAGCCAAGTTGGAGGAATAAAAATGGTTAACTTCTGCCCCAAATGTGGTAATAAGGTTGAAGGGAATCTTAATTTTTGCACAAAATGTGGTAATCCGCTAAATAAAGAAGCAAGACAAAAAAATATAACTCCAACAAATCAAGAAATAAAAGAAATATGGGATACCCCAAAAAATGGTGAGATTAAATGTCCATATTGCAACAGAATATTTAGAGTTCCTAAAACGTGGTATGGAGAAACTAAAATTGAAAGCCCTACAAGCACTAGCGGTAATATCGCTAGAGGTGTTGTATTCTTACCATGGGGCATAGTGAGTGCAGTAAAAAATAAAAAATTTATTCAATGTCCTCATTGTGGTATGAAGATAATGCAAGGTTAAAACTGCTTAAAACATATAATGATTTATAAAGAAACAATTGTTTCAAAGTTGTAGGTTTGGGGGAGGAAAAATATGAAAAAACAACTAATGATAGTTGGGATAGTTGTTATACTTCTAACAGTTGGATTAAGTGGATGCAATGATAATATTCCTGAAAAAAGAGAATATAACATAGGTGAATCATTAATTTTTGAAAATATTAAATATACATTTTTATCAGCTTATTGGAACGATAGTACATATACGTTGAAAATCAAGGCAGAAAATATTGGTAATAAAAATAAAGAATCCAGTAATGTTATGATAACACAATACAAAATGCAAAATGGTTATACATATAATCCAGTTAGAATGTATGGAATAACATTTATTACATTTGAACTTAATTTATTTGGAAATGATACAAAAGTATTAACTGATTTTTCATCAATTGATAGAAATTTTTTACCAGTAGCCAAAATTTATTTGCAACTTTATTCACCCGGGGGACAAAGGACTTATTCTAAAAATACAAAACCAATAGAAATAAATGTAATATAAGGTTGAAAACTAGTTTATTAAATTGTAGTTTTGAGGGAGAAAAAAATATGGTTGAAGACGAATATGATATAGAAGTGATTTACCAAGATAACTACAGGAGGTTATTCTTACTAGGTGTAATGGATATAACATCTTCTAAGAAAATAAAATCAAAGGGGTATATGGATTTAAACATAGATGTTCTGGAAGATAACGATGAAACAAGAGTTATAGCAATGGCACATAACATCATAATGGATGGTGATCTTATTGCTGATCCTGAAATGACAATAAAGTTATTCAAAAATACAGCTGAGACTAAAGTCTTAACATATAAGGTTTATAGTTTAGGTGTTTATGAAAAAATTTACGAATCTGAAAATGTAGTTGATTATCATAGTATGTATTATCTTAATCGTTACCTTAATAATTGGCTTATCACTCTGGAAGAACGAGGTTACTACACTACTGAGTAAACAATAAGTTTTGAGCGAGAAAAAATATGAAAAATGATAAAGAAGAAGAGAAATCTAATCTAGAATTGCAAGAGGAAATAAAACAATTAAAGAAAAGAATAAAAGATTTAGAACGAGAGAGAGATATATTATTGGCATTACATAGAAGAGATGGTTAAAAAAACATGGATAGTTTTTTCCCTTCTGTTGAATATGGAGAGATAATGGCTTAGAACCATATTTTATGCACAATACTCCCTGAGTTATAGGAGTAAAACACCATTTCTATATATATAAATTATTAATTTTTAAGAGATGTTTATATACAAATAGTTATTTTTGGAATTACAATCAAAGGAGGAAAAATTATTATGAATAAGGTATCTTTAGGAATAATTCTGGTTGTGTTATGTATTATTAGTGCTAACATCGTAATAGCACCATCAGACAATGCTGATAATAATGGATTGACGTTGACCTATAAAGGAAATCATATAAATTATACTCTTGAAGATTTGCTAACATTTGATTCTATAACAGGGAATGGTGGCAGATTGAAGTCTACTGGAGATGTAATACCTCCTTATGAATATACTGGGATTTTAATTACTACATTTGCTCAATAATTTACAGATATGTCCTCTCGATATAGTGTAGTTGCAATTGCTGATGATGGATATACTATTAGTTATAACTATGATAAAATATTGGGAGAGGTTATGGTTTATGATAGTGAAGGAAACGAAATAGGTATCGGAGGTGTTTATATGATACTTGCAACAATGGAGAATGGACAAACAAATTATGATGGT
>JALHTX010000145.1 GCA_022866015.1 Thermoplasmatota archaeon | reverse complement strand
CTCTATGTCTAAATCCATGAGGCCTGGAACTATTATTTTCTTGGGTTTTTTTATATCTAATGCACCTATCTCTTTTAGCATTTCATAGTTTAAAAGACGGGCATGTTCTACATCTATTTCAGTCATTGTTTTATCTCTCCATTAAGTAATTTATGGACAATTTTAAAAAACTTTGTATCGTCTTTAACTATCATTTTTTTCATTTTTTCTCCCTCAAACTACAATTTCTAAACTGCATCTGCCTTTGTAACATCTAGATAATATCCTGTTAGACTGTTATGTTCTACAATACCAGTTAAATAGTAATTTCCAGTTAATGTCGTCATAGTAGTATATTTAATAGCAAAACTATGCCCTTGTTCATCAGTAATACTTCCAATCCCCACCATTAAAACAACATTTCCTTTTACTCTAACTTCTTTTCCAAGGTAATTTTGTGGACTTGCTGATAAATCACCTATATTTGTTAAACCAATTTCATTGCATCCACTCAATCCAACTGTAATTAGTATGACAATTATCCCAATTATTATTAGTTGTTTTTTCATATTTTTCCTCTATTAAATAGTAATCTTAAATAATGAAATAATTATAAAGATAATAAATAGAATCATATAAAACAACATTATGTTTTTTATTGTTGAAACATCTTTTTTCATTTTCATTATTTCTTGTAATTGTAATTCAGGTAATGACAATTCAGTTCGGGTTATATCTTTTTTTATATCCGATGCTTTCTTATTTTTCTCTTCAATCTCTCTCTTTTCTAGTTCCTCTTTAGTTATTTTTTTATTACAGTCACTGCATAGTACTAATTCACCATGACAAAATGCATCAATTCCTAAACGTAAATCTTTTCCACATATACTACATTTAACCATATTTTTTCTCCCAAAATTAAATTTCGAAACAATTGTTTGTTTAAAGCCATTTCTAATTTGTAGGAATATATTTAAATTATTTAAGAGAAAAATATGGGTTGTTGATTGGTTTTGTGGAGGACTAAGAGGGCGAGGTATAATCCAAAATAATAAACCAATCAACTCACCACAATTAATATATTATTGATATCGTCAAACTTATATATTTTTCTAAAAAAAATACGGCAAACAACGAATGAATATAAATTGTGTCAATCCATTATATATCCCATTTTAATCCTATTGCATTACATATTACATATAATGTGTATGAAAAAGAAACGAATGGGTGGAGAAGAAAGGATAAGGACAAATATAACACTATCAAAAGAAGTGTTCAACATGGCAGTCGACTACCACATAAATCTCTGTCAACTCTTAGAAAATCAACTACTAAATTATTTTTCTATGCGAAAACAAGTTTTTAATATACAATACATACCCGATACACACAGTACATATTTACAACAATCGCAAAAACAACAAAAAACACATGTAAAAAATGTGCATTTATATGGAATAGGTGCGGATAGCGGGATTCGAACCCGCGTGATTGGCTTGGGAAGCCAATATCATAACCACTAGATCATATCCGCAAGTCATATGTTCATAGCAGAACCACATGTTCATAGTTGATTTAAACGTAACCGACACCACCAGAATCCCTATCTTTTTTGTGTAATAGGTCTATACTTTGTTTGTAGGTTTCTAGGTCTATTTCGCCTTTGAGAAATTGATCTAGCATAACTCTTGTTTTCTCTTCGTTATCAAGTGAGCCAAATGATGGTTTTTGTTGATTGAAATATCTTTTAACCATTTCGTCATCTGTGTGGTCGTATCTAAGGGTGGTTTCTATGTTTTTATGCCGTGCTTTTCTTTGTATAATTCTTGGGTTGATGTTTTTGTTGAAGTCATTTGTTATTGCTGATGGTTTGATGATATATGGTGTTACTTGTTTGGTGATTTTTGCTTCTACTGCTATTTTTCTAGTAAGTGTTTTAACATATGCTGCTTGTTCACCAAGTCTTTTACCGATGTAGTTACCAGTTGGGACTATGAGTAGGTAGTCTTTGTATTCAGGTAGTGGGTTTCTATATGGTAGATAGTTTTTGATTGCTTCTGATAGTCTTGGGCTCATAATGATATAGTTGTCACCTGTTTTTGTGTCATCTAAGTAGAGTTTTTGGTTATCAAAGTCTATGTTATTGATTTTGATGTCTCTTAGTTCACCAGGTCTTATTAGGACATCTATTTGCATTAGTGCAATCATGTGCCATAGTGGATCTTTTTTACTTGCTTCCAGGTAATCATTGAGTTCTTTGTCGCTGAGGACTATTTTATTGGTCATTTCTTGTTTGGGTGTTGGTAGTTTGAAGTGTTTTTTCCCGTACCATTTGAAGAAATGGTTTATGCAGGATACTCTTCGGCTGTTTCCATTTGGTTTGAAATGTTCGATTATATATGTTTTCCATCTGTTAAGGTCTTGTTTTGTAATCTGGTTTACTGGTTTGTTTATCCATTGTAGGCATAGTTTTACCGCGGTGTATTCGACTCTTCTTGTTCCTTTTTTACGATATTTCCCACGGAGATGTTGCCAGTATCGTTCTAGTATTTTTTCATTCATTTATTTTATAACCTCCGCGAGAACATTCAAGTTTTGCGAACGCCTCTCAAATTTTTCTTCTCTTTTTATGATACCTCCTATCCTTTCGAACATTGATGAATAATCATCTGAATTTATAGTTTTTATTGCATTTTTTATACATTCTTTGTCTATTCTTGATTTAGGATCTAATCCTTGTATTTCGTTGAGTTTGTTAAGTTTGTTTAATTCGATTACGCTTTGTTTGATTACTGCGTCTATCTGGGTTTCGAAATAGCCTATTAGTTCCCAGATTGCTCTTTTTTCGATGTCTTTGTTTGTTATCATTCGCATATGTTTCCAAATTTGATTCCAGTGAAACATTTTTATCAACCCAATTATTATATGTTTTTGTATGTAATTATATGTAATAATGATAGTAATATTTATATGTTTCGATGCGTATTCATATGTAATTATGGCTAGACCTAAAAAAACAGATCCAAAACGAGAAAGACTATCAATTACTATTCATCCATCTCTCTTAGAATGGGTCCAAGATAACGTAGGCTCAGTGGTAGAGAACAAATCATTCCGATCTGTATCTGATCTTATAGAACAGGCAATACTCCTCTTAAAAGAAAAAGTAGAATCAAAAAAATAAACATAGTATAAACTCGTTTTAACGGAAAACATGAAATCCTGATTGGAGATAAAGAAAACAATGTCCCGAAAACCATCTCTTAATGTTGAGGTTGAACCAACCGTTCTTCAATGGGCAGTAGAAACATCAGGTTGGGCTCATGCAGAGATTGCAAAGAAATTAAAAATCAGCCCTACAACGTTTCAGAACTGGTTTACTGGGAATGTCCAACCTACTGTTAAACAACTTGAAGTATTATCTACGACATTGAAACGGCCGTTAGCAACGTTTTTCCTTTCAAACCCACCGAAAGAACAACCACTGCCGAAAGATTACCGGATGCTACCTGAAAAAGAAGGAAAATTTGATAAAAAAACCATCCTTGCGATTCGACGAGCGCGACGACTTCAAAATATTAGCAAAGATCTCGCAGAAAATCTCAATGTCCCTTTACGCACGGTGATATCATATGTAAAACAATCTGATGATCCAAAAAAGATAGCAGAATGCTATAGAAAAGAGTTGAATTTCTCTAGTGAGTTGCAAACAAAACTGAAAACGCCCTATGAAGTTTTTACTTTCTTGCGGGATGCTCTTGAAGAAAAGAACATTATTGTATTCCAGATTCCTATGCTTCTTGAGGATGCAAGAGGTTTCGCTCTTGTTGATAACTCTCCTGAGGTTCTTGTTGCGAACTCAAAAGATCAGATCGAGGCACGGATTTTCATTTTGATGCATGAGTTTGGCCATGTTCTCTTGCATGAATCCGGTGTGAGCATGCCCGAACGAACCTTATTTGCGAAACGAGTAGGACCTGTTGAAAAATGGTGTAATGATTTTGCTGCAGGATTTTTACTCACAAGATCAATTGCAGAGTCAGAATTCCCAAAATACAAACAAACTCTTACAGAAACATCGACACTTAACAAACTCTCACGGCAATACAAAGTCAGTAAAGCGATGTTGCTCTACAATATGTTCAAACTTCAGTACATCTCTAAAAAAGAATATGACGCAGTTCAAAAACGTTACAAATTTGACAAGGTAAAAGGACCATCTACTGGTTTTGGAGTAAGTGCTGATAAACGTTGCATACGAGAAAAAGGCCAAAAATTCGTTTCATTAGTTGTTAATAATTTTGAACAAGGACTAATCACTCGTAGTGATGCTCTTGATTATCTTTCTATCAAATCAAAAAATCTTGAGAAAATTTTAAGCCGAGTTAAAAAATGAACGGAAAAAATTATTACGTCGTTGATACAAGTTCATTCATAGAACTGAAAAGGTTTCCTGATGATATTTTTCCTTCTTTATGGAAAAATATAGAGGATTTGATAGACAAAGGTTTTATGATTTCTCCTAGAGAGGTTCTCAAAGAGCTATCTGCAAAAGATGATGATTTGAAGAAATGGGCGCAAAAGCAAAAAAGGTTATTTCGAGAGTTGGATGCATATCAAATTACCCTTGTTAAAGAAATTCTAAAGAAATATCCTGCGTTAGCCAAATCAGATAGCGAAATCCCTGCAGCAGACCCTTTTGTAATTGCTTTAGCGGTAGTACTTTCAAAAGATCCTCAAAAGACTTTGGATCCTTCAATTAAAAAACGAATCGTTGTATCCGAGGAACGTTTGCATG
>JALHTX010000144.1 GCA_022866015.1 Thermoplasmatota archaeon | reverse complement strand
ATTAGGTACTGTGCCTACACCTGGTGCAGATATTATTTGTATTGAAGTGAAAATCGGTGAGAAAAAATGATCCAATTATCAATAAAGTTACAACTATGCCCGATGATATTTTCAATTTATTAAAACTTTTAATTTTACTCATATTTTTTCCCCCACTTATTTAAATAATAAATAATTATTTTAAATAGTTAGTAGTATTTAAAACTTATGTAGAGAGGATACTTAATTTTCTTTTTAAAGAATAGATAAATTAATTTTTTTATATTTTTTTTCAAAAAAAGAAAAGAAGAGATATTTAAGAGAAAATGTTGTTCTCTTATAGATAAGTTTTTTAGTTTTTTTATGTTTCCTGTATTTTTAGGAATAGTGGTCCTAATGCAAAAGCAGTGTAGTATTTATGTTTTTCATTTGCAGTGACTGTGATTTCTACTTTTCCTATTGCTAGTGAGAATCCTAGTTTTACGGTTTCTATTGTGTTTGCATCGATTGTACCGTTGTTTTCTCCTCCGAGGAATACTTTGCCGTCTACTGTGATATCCCAGTGGCAATTGTATTCTCCTGCGTCTATGGTTGCTTTTATTCCTAGTCCTCCTTTTATTTCTTTGATTTCTGCGTTACTTTCTTCTTTTATTATTTGTACTTTTATTGTATCTTCATCAATGTTTCCTTTGCTGTCTATAACTATTAATTTTGCGTAATATGTACCTTCTTTATAGAATATGTAAGTTGGGTCTTGTTTTTGAATAATATTTCTTCCATTGCAGAAATCCCAGATGTAATAGTATGGTTCTGATCCTCCATATGCTTGTCCTTGGAATAATTTTTCTTCTCCGGTGTTTGATATATATGGTCCTCCTGCATTTGCGGTTAATTTATCTTTGTATATTGTAACAATTGCAGTATCTTGAGCTGTGGCTCCAGTTTTATCAGTGACTGTTAGTATTGGGTTATATTGTTTTGTATCTTTGTAAATATGGATAGGGTTATTTTCATATACTATGGAGCCGTCTCCTAGATCCCATTTATAGTTAAATGGTGGTTCTCCGCCTTGCCCTGAGCCGTAAAGTTGTAGTGGGTAGTTTATTATTCCTTCGTATTCTTTTAGGTTATGTGAGTTTGCGTTTGCTGAAAGTGTAGTTGCTGTTTGGGTTACATATACTGTGAAATAAGTAAAACTTATTAATAATTCATTTACTCCTTCTATGTAGTAATTAGAAACTGTTATTCGTAATACAGCATTATAGGTACCAGGTGAATTATATATATGTTGGGATATCTTTGAAAAACTATAACCTCCATCGTCGAAATTCCACATATATTCAATATCTCCTGGATTGATTGCACCATTTTCATCATTAGCAAAGCTACAGGAAGCATCGAAAGTAACAGTGTCACCTAATAATACATCTAAAGGATGTACATTAGCACATGCATCTACTCCCCACCATGGGTCAAAATGAACAAGACCGATTACATCATCACCAAGGCCATCTGCAATTCTACCAGTATTTGGATCATAAGTATAGCCACCAGAAGGATTACCTGGGCCATCATCTTCTCCCCACCAGTTTAAAATAGCATCAACTGTAATGCTTACTTGATTCCATACCCCAATATTCATGCTACAAGGGATACCGATATAATTATAATGAATTTCAACGTTAATTGGTTCACATCCACCGGATGATGTTATAATAATCCCTATTTTTCCAATTGTTCCTTTTGCCCATGTTATTCTGTTATGAATGATTGTTGTATCATCAGAACATCCATCTATTTTTATACCTATATCTACTTTTGTTATAGTGTTATTTGATATTATAGCTGGTACACAATTTGATTCTACATCATGATACAATATCGATACAGAATGTGGACAATTCCTTCCATCGAATTTAAAACCATCAATTATTACTCCTATATTCCCAGTGCCAGTGATATCATTTCCAATTAAAATTCCACCATATGCAAGTATAATTGGAACCCATGATTCTACGGAACCATGAATTGTAAAACTCTTTGCAGTAGGACTTAAAATTATTAATGGTTCATTTTCACCAAGCATTTGCAGGGATTTATTTATAAGTATTTGTTCTACATAGGTACCACTAAGGACATGTACTGTTCCACAGGGACATAGTACATTTACTCCTCTTTGTATAGTATTAAAAGCATTTATGCCCCATATTAGATTTGGATTATATGAATTAACATCGCTTTGCCCATGCCAGCTGTCATCTATCCATACTTCATTTCTACAAGGTAGTACATATATAGGTATTTCAGATTGATCATAAACTGTTTTACAAATAGTACCTGAAGTGTTTGCTATATTGTTACCATAACCTACAGTTGTTGCTTTAGTAGTAAAATAAATTGTTACTACTTGGTTGATATTTAGTGTACCGATATTCCATTGTATCTTATTACCGATTATAGAATCTGGATTTAGATTTGCATTATCATTATATACAAGGATCGTGGGTAGATAATCTATTACTATAACATTATTTAATATATTATTTCCATCGTTTTTTACTATTATTTTGAAATCTATATTAAAATTAACAAATGTTGTTAAGCTATTTGTCCATTTACCTGTTAATTCATCATATACCAATTTTTCAATATTTATGTTTGAGCTTATGTATATATTTACAGATTCGGAGTCTTGATCTGTTACTTTAATTCCCATTGGAT
>JALHTX010000143.1 GCA_022866015.1 Thermoplasmatota archaeon | reverse complement strand
TGCTGATCCATTTTCTACTTCAACAGCTTATTCGGAGGTTGCTCTTTCCAATGGTGTTGATATCCTACTAGGTACCGAAGTTATAGGAATTGAAAATATAGATGAGAAAGTTAGAAACCTTATTACAAACTGCGGTAAAAAAATTGATGTTTTATATACGAAGGGGTTGAAATGAAAGATTACAGTTGTAATAATGAATGTAATTCTGTAGCAAAATGTGATATTTTTGAATTTATGGCAAAACATGTTGGTATGACGGTAATACATCCAGGTGGGTTTGAAGCTACGAATACACTTCTTAAATATTTGAACATTACATCTAATTCAAAAGTAATTGATATTGCATGCGGAAAAGGCACAACAGCTATGTTAATTGCTGAGAAATATGGTTGTAATGTTGCAGCGATTGATATTGATGAGAAATTAATAGAAGAGGCAAACTATTTAACAAAGAAAAAAGGATTGGAAAGTAAAATCACTTACTATGTTGGTGACGCTTTAAAATTACCCTTCAATGACAATGAATTCGATGTAGCAATATCACAAGCAATGCTTGTTTTAGTTGATGATAAAATTAAAGCAATCCAAGAAGCAAACAGAGTTATTAAAAAAGGTGGGGCTGCAGGTTGGTTAGAATTGAGTTGGAAAAAAGAAGTAACGAAAAATTTTATAGAAAAAGTATCAACAGTTATATGTGCATACTGTATGACAAATGTAACTACATTTGATGGCTGGAAAAAAACATTCATTGATGCAGGGATAAACAATTTAAATATTATTCCTTTGGATTTCAGTCCTACTAATGGTGGTTTTATTAGTATGGTTAAAGATGAAGGATTTTTCAGAACATTATCAATCATGTATAATATAATGAAAAACAAAGAAATAAAAAATAGAATGAAAATTATGAATAACTTTTTCAAAGAAAATAGCGATATATTTGGGTGTGGAATATATTACTTTAATAAATAACATGTTTGCCAGTAAATTCGTGCTCCCTTCACGATGGGAGCACTTATTTGCTAGTAAAAAGGTAAATGCGGAAATTCAAGAACTCAATCAGAGAGTTGATAGGTTTTACCGGTAAAATAGGGTTAATATCCCTTCCCCGGCGCTAATTTTTTTCTAATAATATTAATATAATAAGTATTATATACCATTGTAATAATAAATAAATTATAATCAAAATATAGTGAGGAGTATAGGGGTTAATAAAATGAATAAAAAACTATTATTTATCGCAATACAAATATTTATACTGATAGTTGCAATAATATCACCAAAAATTCTAGCAGAAAACCAGTTATCAAAATTAGAAGCATCAAATGGTTTAAGAATATTTGAATTTACTACAACAACTAAAATATCACTTGATAATGATTTTAGCAAACCGTTATCTTTAAACTCTTCACATTCAGTTGACGTAACTGTATCATTTAAATTTGAATTACCACAATTTTTCCCAAAACTATTACTAGGGACAAAAATCGGTAACTGGGTAATATTCCGCGATCAAAACCATAATACGACAGTTGATATAAAACTAAATCTTGAAAAAATACCCAAATGGTGCGATGCTGAACTAGAAAACAAAACAATAGCAATAGATAATATAACAACTAAAGCAAAATCAATGAAAACAAAACTTAATATTAAAATAAATAATGATGCACCAGCACTTGAAAAAGAAACAATAGATATATCTGCAAAATTCGAATCAGAATCAAACTGGGGTCTTACACCATCAGAAGATATAATCAATTTTTCAATAATGCCAGAATATGTTGGATTAATTAATGCGGAATTTGATTTACCAAAAAATACAACTGAACTGGTACTTTCACCAGACAAAAACACGACATTTCTACCTGTAAACATTACAAACATAGGAAACGGTGAAAGCATAATAACAATAAAACTAAAAGATACGCAACAAAATTGGAATGTAAGTATAGATACACCAGAAATAACACTACTGCCGGGTAATACAGATAAAAGTTATGTAAATATAACAACACCACAAACCAAAGAAAGACAAACAATGAATTTAACACTAGAAATAACATCAAAATCAACCTCAGAAACAGAAATAGATGAAACATATTTACAAGGCCAAACACTGAATCTTACTGGACTAAAAATAATAAAAGAAGATACAACAGAAAAAATAGATATTACAATAATAACACTAGGATTAATTGTAATATTAGTATCTTTGATAATAATAGTATTTTTATTTAAAAAGAAAAAATAGTCTTTTTTCTTTTAACAATTTTTTTAAACTCTCATACTATTTTTTAAAGATATTGTGAAAGAAATAAAAAATATCGATGAAATATTAAAAATGCTAAAAAAGGAACTAATAAACTACAGGGCACCAGTTTTATCAGGACAAAAATGGGAAAAAATTAAAAAAACACCGTTTACAACATTAATTTCTTGTATACTAAGTCTTAGAACCAAAGATAATGTAACAGACAAAGCATCGATAAAACTTTTTGAAAAATATGATACACCTCAAAAACTTGCAGAAGTAAAAATAAAAGATATCGAATTACTAATATATCCTGTAGGTTTTTATCATACAAAAGCAAAAAGGATAAAAGAAATATCACAAACGTTGCTTGATAAACACAATGGAAAAGTACCAAATGATTTCAACGAACTTTTAAAACTAAAAGGAGTTGGTAGAAAAACTGCAAACATAGTAATGATTTATGGATTTAACAAAAAAAATTTTTTACCAGTGGATACACATTGCAATCGCATACCAAATAGACTAGGCTGGATAAAAACAAAAACACCAGAAGAAACAGAACAGCAGCTTAAAAAAATATTACCACAAAAATATTGGTATGATTTCAACAATTTATTTGTACAATTTGGTCAAACAATATGCTTACCAGTCTCACCTTTTTGTAGTAAATGTCCGATAAATAATTTCTGCAAAAAGAAAGGTGTTAAAACAAATAGATAAAAAATAAGCATATTTTAATAAAAAATAAAATTTTTCTTATATCAATAAAATAAATTTTGAATTAATCGATTAATTAATAAATAACATTTAACATAACAAAATAAATTAGGCGGATTGGATGCAGGATGATAAAAACAGTACTTTTTCAAAAGATCAAATAAGACCTCTTGTCATAAGATCTTTGCGGAGAAGTAACATACGAAAAAAGATTGCTGAATACCTTTTTGATATAAGTCCAAGTGGTAGTTATACTTCAGAGATAGCATATAGTATAAAAACAACACCAACAAATGTAATAGGTGCAATACGTGGAATGGGCGACAGATACAAGGTAGACGAATCTTTAATAGATCTAGGTATTGTAGAACAAGTAACTGGTGGAAAAGACGTAAAACTTTATAAATTGACAGATATGGGAAAAGAAATAATAGGTTCAATTAAAAGACCTTAAATATTTATACGGATTCCCCGTTCCTTCAAAATATATTGATATAATAATTAAGTTCTAAATAAAAATAATAAATTTTTTTTATCCAAAGAATACTTTTGCTATATCGTATAGTTTCATATCCACAGTTTTTAATTTTGATACGGCGTCATTTAGCGGTATAGGAACTATTTTATCACCATGTAATGCTACCATTTTTCCAAAATCTTGATTTTTTATGCATTCGACTGCTGCAACACCAAATCTAGTTGCAAGAACACGATCATGTGCTGTAGGTGTCCCACCTCTTTGTACATGTCCAAGCACTGTTACTCTTGTATCAACATTCATGCGTTTTTTAATTTCATTGGCTAAATAGTTACCTACACCTCCTAGTCTAACATGTCCAAAAGCATCTTTTTCATCTGTTTGAGTTAAAAGACCTCCTTCTAAGTTTTTACCTGAATTTGCTGTTTCTGATGAGTCTTCTTGCTTGGGATATGCTCCTTCAGCGACGCATACTATACTAAATTTTTTACCTCGATCATATCTTGATTTAAGATTTTTACATATTTCGTTTATATCAAAAGGTACCTCTGGTATAAGTATTTCATCAGCTCCTCCTGCGATCCCTGCCATTGTAGCAATCCAACCAGCATGTCTACCCATTACTTCTACAACTATTACTCTACGATGTGATTCTGCTGTTGTATGAAGACGATCTATAGCCTCAGTGGCGATTGATACAGCTGTGTCAAATCCAAAAGTATAATCTGTTCCTGATAAGTCATTATCAATTGTTTTTGGTACTCCTAAAACATTTATTCCTTTATCCTGTAGTCTTCTTGCAACGCTTAAAGTATCGTCCCCGCCGATTACAACCAGTGCCTCTAATCCAAATTTTTTTATATTATCAAGAGTCTTTCGTAGATCTTCGGAATTGTTAAAAGGGTTGGTTCTAGAGGTTCCTATTATTGTTCCGCCTTTTGGTAGTATTCCAGATACTGAATAATCAGTTATAAGCTCCATTTCACCTGAGATAAGTCCATTCCAGCCATCTTTAATACCTATTACATCCCAGTTGTATTGTCTTGATTT
>JALHTX010000142.1 GCA_022866015.1 Thermoplasmatota archaeon | reverse complement strand
TTTTCAGTATCGTTTCTGTTTCCGAAAAATCTATACTTGAAATTATCTTTCTGAGGCTTGCCCTCCTATTGTTTTTCATTTGTGCATCCAAAACAAATGAATCGTAGGGGGGCTCAATTAATTTTTCAACAGCCTAAATTGTTTATTAAGTCATTAAATTGATCTAAAGAGATTTTAGGATTAACTGGCATTAATACCTGCTTCGTTCGTATTATATATACATCTATTGACATTTTGTATCTTGGTTTATATGCTTATTTATTTAGTTTTATCACTATGCCCTGCTAAATCTATTAAAAACATTAAGCAAATAAAACATTGATAGTTTTGTATCATTTTATATACCATTTTTATATCAATTTTAAGAAGAAAAATGTAACAGTTTTTGGTACAAAAAATAATACAAAAAATATAACGTAGCTACGAAAATAATTATAGATGATATTTAGTATAAAATTTTGTATATTTTCTTAAATCTTTTTATATAAGTTTAAAGAATATTCTATTTATTCACAACCGCAAAATAATTATCATTGTATATCTCAGATTTAATTTTAACACCTTTTACTTTAATTATTTTAAAACCTGCTTCTTTTAGATCTTCAACAAATTCTTTTTTACCGTATAAATGATAAAAACGTGGGATATTAAGACCATCTTTTCTCCAGTAAATTTGTTTATCTCCAAACTCTGTCTTTTTATTTTGCAAGTTTTTATTTTGAAACGATTTTCTAAATTTATCAGTATACCTAGACCAAACACTAATAATTGCTTTTGAATCTTTTTTTAGTATTCTTCTGATTTCTTTTAATGATTTAATCCTATTTTCTTTTCCATAAATATTATGCAAGCCGGCAATATACAAAACTACATCAATGGAACTATCTTTAAGAGGAATATCTTCAGCAGTTGAATGAATAAGATAATCATTAGAAATATTTTCCTTTATTGTTTTTTCTTTGACAATTTCTAGCATTTTTCTTGAAATATCAAGACCAATTACTTTTTTGCATTTTTTTGTACAAGGAATAAGATGGCGACCATTACCACAAGCAACATCTGCAACAACGCTTTCTTCGAAAATCTCTTCAATAAAATCTAGACATTCCTGCCAAGGTTTACGCCTTGTTTTATCAAAGCTTTTAGCTATAGAATCCCAGGTTTTTTCAGACTCAAGAATATACTCTTTTTTCATTTTATACATGAGGAGGATATAAACAACTAGTTTTAATTTTTATTACAATACAACACTTTAAATATAAAAATAAATACTTTGAATTTTAAAAAACTTGTGTTATTACACGTTTTTAAAATCGCAGTAATACAACAAAATTATATTTTTACCTAGGTAATATGTTATTTATTGTGCACAATATCATTTTTGCAGTAAATAATTACTGTTTTGCACCAATTTTCTAAAATACATTTTATCTTGATTAATTTCATTAATGGAATTAGGTGAAAAAAATGGATGAGAAACGAAAGGAGGTGAAACAAAAATAGAGTGGAATGGTATGAGTATTCCACCAGTTCCACCATTTATGGGCGGACTATTCGGGTGGTTTTAAACTTCCTTTGCTCCTAAGGGTGAAATCAGATCATGTTCTGATTAATAGGAGCATTTTTCTATATTTTTTGGAATTTTATTCTATTTGATTTGATGCTATGTTTTCACATAGTTAAAATAATGTCTTCTTTCATAGCTTTATCTTTGATTGTTTTTATAAATTCTTGTTGTTGCTGTAATGTATTAAATGTGTATATATCGTCATTTCCATTTTTTCCTTTTATAAAAACTATATATGGCTTTTTGTTTTCCTCCATTATGTTTCCTCCAAATATGTAATTGTTAATCATAATATAAAATTTTTTATATATTGTTTATAAACTTTATATTTTTTATTTGATTATGTTAAAAATTTTTATCATATTAAGATGTTTTTTTGTATTTCTATATAAATGGTTTTTTATTATTTTTTAATGTTAAAAAAAATTTCTATACGTTTTTAAGATCGCGTTAATACAACAAAATTATATTTTAATCCATAAATTATTAGAGAAATACTTTTATATTATATATTGCATATTATAAAATGGTGGGTCTGAATAAAATAAAAAAGCTATTCCTAGTTTTTTCCTCAATTCATTTCCATATTTTGCACCTAGACCCACCTTGTAATTATTTCTTTTGATCTGTAATTTTTATTTTCCTTTCATTTTTCTTGAAGTTTATTTTTTTTTCTATATAAATCAGCTTTTTTTGAATCTATTATACATTTTGGACATTCATCTAATTTAAGATGTTGTAAAAAATCTTCGTATGTTATTTTTTCTGTTTCATCTTTTACTTCAATTACTTTTAGCTCTACTGTTTTTATTGTTCCATCTGAGTTTTTTATAATATTTTCTTGTAAGTCAAAGTTTAAAGGATCCTGTATTAAAGGTTGCGGTTTCTTGCGGTTCCATATATGATATTTTATATTGATTTTCTTTCTTGAATACCATATGCTACCACAATTATCACAAGTATACTTGTATCTATCTTTATTGCTCATAATAATTTCAACTCACTAAGATTTATAAATATGTCTATCTTGCTGGGAACCTATTATCAAATGGGTAGCCCGACGTAGTCGAAATACTTTTATTTTATGACTCATGAACCGATTATCCTCATTCATTCATGAAAGTGTATCTTTATCGATTATCTACTTGTCTTGGGATACTTAATTATGTTTATCTGCTTGTCTTAAATTATTATTTTACTGTACTAAAATATCACTCTTATTCCAATGAGGTCCCCTAACATAATCCATATCTTTGATCCATGATTGAGTTATATGTTCTCTTAATGCTTTTATTATTTGATTTACAATAATTATCTTACTTACATTTGAATCTAACTTCAATGTAAGATACCAACTACCAAATTCATCAAATAATACTATTTCCTCATCTAGCCCCATTCCACATACCTCTAATTATTAGGTTTTATACTTATTTTTATAATTTATTCTTTCGCCTCTCGTTGAATCCTAATAAGATTGTCATTTGTTTTAAAGATATAATCTGGGGCTTTTTCATCAGCAATATTACATTCATGAAACTTTGTAATATCCTTAGTCAATATTTTTTTACTTATATGTATTGCACATAAAGTATTTCCATAATAATCTTCTATTTCTATTGTTGTCCCTGACATATTTTTCCACCCCTTATTACCATTTCAAAACAACTGTTTGTTTATAAATTTCTCTAAAACTTTGGAATTGATTTTAATTGAAAGAAAATAATAGATTTATCGAGAAAAGGAAAATAGATTAATCTAGACTTCGTGTTTGAACACGAAGGGTTAATAGGTCCGTGACCAATTTATTCTATAAATATAGCTGGTCTTAAAGGTACTGCAAAACGTGTTTTACCTTCAGGATCATAAATATCTTTATCATCGGTATTAAAAATTTTTATTTCAGAAGAAAACAATTTTTTAAGATATTCTTCTGCAGATTTTAGATAATCTTTTTCATTTATCTCTGCAATGTATTTGTTTTTATCAGATTCGCTTAGTTTTTTAACTTCACCAAATATTTTACTTGCATACTGTGATACTTGTTTAGCATTTGATTTCATAGAAGGTTCACTCATAATTTCCTTCATAAACATTCTCATTTCAAGTTTATTTTCAGATTTAAGGGTAATTGCCTTTCTAAATATTTTTTGTTTCCAGGAAGGAGAAGTATAAATAAATATTTTTTTAGGTATAATCTTTGTAACTTTAAGTATTTCTGATATGTCATCTGTTACTCCTTGAAGCAGATATTCTCCGATTTCATCTTTTTCAGAAATCTTTGTTTCATCAAACTTTGAATAAAATTCATTTGAAATAAAACCTGATTTAGCATAATTAGTCCATAATTCTTCTGACATATGCGGAGTAATAGGTGTCATAAGAAGAAGCCAATTTTTTACAAAACTATCTATTATTTCTTTGTTACTTCCACCTCGTTTTATATACCATGAAATAGTTTTTTGCATCTCAAAAAATATCTCATTTGTTGCAACTCTTAAATCAAAATTTTCAAATGCATCAAATGTTTTTTTAATAGTCCTCTGAAGATTACTTCTAAGCCATTTATCAAGATTTTCGTTTTTTTGATTTTTAAGCTCCTTAAAACTTTGTATCTGCTTGAATATATTTGCAAGACGGTTTTTGTATTTTGTTACTGTTTCCTCATCCCATTCAATATCTACAAAAGGTGAGCCTACATGCGCATAATACAGTCGCATTGAATCAACACCATATTTTGTTGCAGCTTCCTTTATATGTTCTGCGCCACCTTTAGATTTACTTATCTTTTCTTTTCCTTTCTGAGTAACCCACCAGTGAACAAAAATACCACGTGGTCTTTTCTCTTTGGGCATTACTGCTACATGATTCATAAGAAAAACTGGGAAATGAACTGTTTTGTGTTCTTTTCCACCTAGGTTTATATCAACTGGATACCAATAATCAAAATCTTTTTTGATTTCATACCATATCGGTTTTTGAGATTTTCCTTTATTGAGAAATATATAATCAAAAAACTGTTCTGTCATATCAGAAGGTTTTATTTTTTCTTCATTTACATATTTTGAAATAACATAGTATGCTGGATAAAGTGTTGAATCAGAAATTGGCTCAATTATCCAGCCTTTTTTAAATGGAAATTCGGTCCCAAGCCAAGAACCTTGACGTATACATGCTCTATCATCAAACCAGTCTAATACACCTGGTAGTTCGTTTTTATAATCTTGTGGATAAATATTCATTGATTCTGAGTATTTTTTTGTCTGATCTGTAAGATCTATATCACTATATTTTATAAACCATTGATCAGGTATTTGTTTAATCAACACAGGTGTTTGACAACGGCATATTACTTCTTCTGAAAACTCTCGCATAAGAGTTGCATGGTTGTTATTTATAAGTTCATTTTTAACTTCGTCTTTTATATCTGATATTTTTATTCCAGCGTACTTAGCACATTTTTCATTTAGATATCCTTTATGATATTCGTTTTTGTATACTTCTTCTGTCGCAAGATCAAGTTTTTCTGTTTCATTTTGACTTTTTATACCTAGTTTTTCGCATTCTTGTTTTGCAGGATTTGTTCCGTATCCTTTGACATCAATTATTGTTATAGGCTCTATATTTTCACCAGATTCAACAAGGGCAATCCAGTCAAATGGTGCATGTGCTGGAACGCTCATTACTATTCCTGTTGCAACATTTGGGTCTGCGAATGATCCTGAAAGAAGAGGTATTTCTCTTCCAATAATTGGTATTTTACAAGTATTACCAATAAGATCTTTTCCTTTTATTTTTTCATTTGTTTCTTCAACATTGTCTATTTGGTTTTTAAGTTTTTCAAATGCTTGTTTTGAAAGAATCCATTTTTCGCTGCCAATTTTTGCTTTTATATATTCTACATCGGGGTTTATCCACATGTTTGTAACACCAAAAATTGTTTCTGGTCTTAGTGTTGCAGCAGGTAGAATAGTTTTATCAGTCATTATAAATTTGATTACTGTAAATTCCAATATTTCTGAACTGCCACCTTTTGATATATCTGTTTCTGATTTATCGACTGCCACTGGTCCACAATTTGGACAAAAAGGAGCAAAATGTGGCTTTTTTATAAGCAGATTTTTTTCTTTTAGTTTTAAAAACTGCCATGTTATAAATTTTTTATATCCTTCTGATATTGTACTCATTATTCTTGAATAGTCTATTAAAAAACCAAATTTTTTCCAGTAATCTTCAACATAAACTTTGGCGAAGTATGTTACTACTTCGTTTGGATCTGATAGTTTTTGTATATGTTTTTCATCCAGTCCGTATTCTTTTAATGATTTGATTGTTTGGTTGTCTTTTCGTTCAACTTTTTTTGCAAAACCAATGGATGGTATTCCTGATGCATGAAATCCAGCTGGGAAGATTACATCGTATTTTTGCATTCTTTTGTATCTTGCAATTATATCACAGTATGTGAAACCTCTCATATGTCCTACGTGTAAATATCCTGATACGCCAGGGTATGCGAAATGAATGAAGAATTTTTTATTGTTTTGTTTATTAGCTAAATATATTTTTTCTTCAAACCATTTTTTTTGCCATTTTTCTTCGATTTTTATATAGTTATAAGTATCAGAAGCCATAATTATAATCGATTTTGGGAATGATCCTTGTTTATTTAATGGTTTTTCTAAGGTTTGACATTTTTACAATGCTTACTAAGCTTCATCCCGAAATGAAGCCTTGAGTGAACATCTTTGACCTCTATTTTTTAAAGATTACCGTGCAAGAGACGTCTGAAACATCGTTCAGTAAGCCTTTTTATAGTCCGATGACCACCCCAAAAAGCGCATTTCTTAAAAACTCTTTCTGGTATACACTCTCCATGTTGTAGGATCGGAAAGGTTAACGATGTGGTTTACTTAACAGGAATCCACAACGGAACCTTCCGTTCCTTAGCATAACGAACCATGAGCACTT
>JALHTX010000141.1 GCA_022866015.1 Thermoplasmatota archaeon | reverse complement strand
TTATGATTCTCATTTTTAAAATTATTTAGAATAGTTTTTCTATTTCTTTCATATGTCTTAGTGTTCATAATGAATCGCAAAAAATATTTTTGGAGACAAATTAAAGATGCAAAGTACAGAGAAAAAAAATATTGTTTTTGCTAGGTTATTCCCTGGTGATGATGTTAATAAAGAATTAATAGAACTAAGCAAGAAACATTGTATTGATTCAGGTGTTATTTTATCAGGAATAGGTCAATTTGAAAAAGTAGAACTTGGCTATTTTAAATGCAAAGGAGATTATTCACAAGAAATTTTTGAAAAACCTCTCGAGGTTTTATCACTTAATGGCAACATATGCAAAATGGGAGATGAGTACATTTTACATATTCATGCGGTTCTAAGTGATGATAAAAAAAACGCTTTTGGTGGTCATTTCATAAATGCAATTGTAAGTATAACAGGTGAAATTGTCATTCTAAAGACTGACGCACAACCATACGATATATGGAAAGATGGTCGCCCAAAAAAGTAGTATATATACTTTATGTATATAATCGTGCTAACGGTTGTCATTTAGTTTTTTAATTAATCTTCATCGTCTGGATCAGGTTCTAGAAAAGGTTCAGGTATATCTGGTATTGGTTGATCATTAAACATATTTTTACCTCCCTTAAAACTACTTTTTAATTCTCAATCGTAGTAGAGTTGAATAAATATTGCAAAGATAAAATTATCATTTGCAATACCTATAAATTTATAAGCGGCTTTTTCAAACATAAAATCCATAGGTTGTTCTACTATTGGATAAAACATAATAATTTTATATTTAAACCAAAGAACACAAATTGCTTTATCAATAGTAAAATTATAGCATATATCGTCTTCTTCGAAATTATTTGTAATTCCTATAAATAGATACCAACAATCTAGATCTTCATTAGTTTTTAAAATTGAATTATTTTTAGTATTAGTAACTTCGTAATTAGAAATATTCACAACATTTCCATTTATACTAGGTACAATACTTGTCCCGATAAACAAGCCAATGAAAACAATAACAAGGACTTTCCTTATATTATTCTCCCAAATTCTGTATTATAAAACAACTGATACTTTATAATGGTATTTCTCGATGAAAACTAGGGTGGTTTAAGATAACAAACACCCTTCTAAGCCATTATCGTTCCATATTCAACAGGAGAAAAAAACTGTCTGATTATTTAGTCAGGTTTTTGTTGATTTTTCAGCTCTTTCAAAAACATCTCATAGTCCTTTTTAGAATCAAAAATAATTGGCATCCCTTTATAATTACATTTTTCGCAAATCAAATCATATGAAGTTAGGCCAAATATTGTTCCATCCCTAATACCTGCCATACGAATATCTCTACTACCGCATTTTGGACAAGCCTTAATATTCATTTCATTCCCCCTAAAAAATATCCTTATGGTTCTATTAAAATTTTTGTAGGTTTTTGCATTGATTTCATTTCAATAAAAATAGAAAAGAAGAGATCTGTTTGGTTTTTTTAGTAAATTCTTACAAATAATCCACGACCACCTGTATAATTTCCATTTCCAGTAACAATTTGATTAGGAATTAGACAAAAATATCTTGCTTTTATTGTAAAATCTCCTTCAAATTCGTAAAATCCTGGTAAAATTGATGCTCTGTAAGGCATTAAATTATAAATTTTGCCTGCAATAAATGTATATGCTTGTCCCCAAGCATTTCCGCTTAATTTACCCTCAATTGTTACATTTCCTATATAGATAGTCCTTTTACCAAAATTAAACGTTTTATCTGCTTGTACATTTGTTATTTTGAACTCTCCTTCTTCATGATAATGAAAAATCATCCTCATATACAAACGAGGCAATGAAGGTGGGGTGTCTTTTTTGTTTTCATAAATTTCTTGTTTTTCTGTTATATTATTTTCAACTTGATGATGTTCAATAGCGTTCACACCTGGGAGCATTAGCATTAAAAAAACTGCTAAAAAACTTCCAAATACAATTATTTTCTTATCCATACTTTTCTGCCTCCATCTAAGATATTAATAAGTTATCATAATTTAAATCTTATGAGTAATATTTGCAACAAAATTAAAAAAATATAGGTTAAAAACGACAAATTGTTAAACTGATTTCATTTCAATAAAAATAGAAAAGAAGAGTTAGAGCTTGGTTTTCAATCTACAATTTCAAGACAGTATTTACAAAATCATCTATATTTTGTTCTCCATCTACTATTTGTCCTCTTTTAAAATTTATTAATAGATAATTTTCAACTGTTTTAATCCCTACATTTTCTAAATTATTTTTCATAATTTCTTTGAACTGTTCTCTTTTATCAAGAGGACTCATGCCAGTGCCAAAAACAGCCACCTTTTTCCCCTTAATATTTTCAGCTTTATTAATAAAAACTTTCATAAAAGGTGAGGGTCTTCCTGCCCATGTTGGAGTACCAACTATCATAACATCATATTTCTGCATATCAAAATCAGTGTTTTTTATTGATAATTCCTGCTGGTTCATTGATGCCCTACCAGCAGTAAAAAAACCAGGTCTTTTTACATGTTCAATTTCAATAAGATCCACTTCAGCGTTTTTTTCTTTAAATTTTTCTTCTAATGTTTTTGCCACTTGTCTTGTGTTACCTGTTCTTGAATAATAAACTATTCCAATTTTCATAAATTTATCAACTCATGTATGTGAAATAAACTTCATTTAAAACTTTTTATCTTTATATTGATATCATTTCCAAAAAAAAGAAAAAAAGAGGAAGGTCTGGAGGAGAAAATTTATCAGACCTCTTTTGTTCCCCCCAAATATAAGATGGGATTGATTTTTTAATTGATAGTGAATTTCATTAAAAGTATATAAAAAAACAAGTAAGGTTATTGAAAGTATTAAAAAAAAGAGTAGGAGTTTGGTTTTTAGTTATAGTATTGTTTTAGTATTTTTTCAAAGAAAGGAAAACGCTGAAAAAATCTCTCAAATAGAATATTGAACTGATAATTTATCTTGTTTTTTGGCATGGTGACTTCGAGGGTTGACCAATCACTTTCAGCACCATAAATATCTTTAGCTTTTCCTTTTATTAGATATGTTCCTTTTTCTTTCCAACTTTGATTAGCAGAAATTTCTTTACCAGAAGGATATAGACCAAGCCATCCACTATCAGTTCCATCTCCCCATTCAATAAAATAATACATTTCGTCATTTTCAGGATCCAATGTAACAATTTTATATGTATATATCTGATCAGGTTTTCCAGATAATGGACCTTGTATAGTTGGAGGGTTAGGTGGTTCTCTTAAAGAATAAGTTTTGAAGCAGAAATCAACATATCGTGTCCATTCTAAATTGGACCATTTCCCGGCATCTCCTATATTTGAATACCACATCATACCTCTGTTATAATAATCAAAGGAATCATTATACATTAAATGCCAACAATAAGATCCCATGTATTCTGGAATATTACTTGTGCAAACAATATAATAGGTCTGACCCAGCTGTACATCAATATCTGGAAAATCAAACTCAATCCATCTGTTTATTTGTAAAGATATATTATTTGAAGGTACAGAGATTGATGATAAATCTTCCCCACTCAAATTTTTCCGAATTGATACTTTTATTGGTTCAGTTATTACATAACCCGGTTCATTCTTATAAAGATTCATATATAATTCCACTTTTATCAATGGGCTAAAGGAGGGTTTAAAAGATTGAGCATGACTCAAATTCGCATTAATACCATTAGCGCTAGACCCTTCTATAGGTTGAGCCTGATCAACAATAGGGACACCACCATCACTATATAGAGTACTTCCAGATGCTTTAACGATATTCGTTATATTTGGCATTATACTAAAACTTGTTCCAATAAACATCATACAAATTAAAATTCCAATTATTTTTTTCATCTTCTTTTAACTCCCTCTACTAAAATATTATTCCTATCTTGTAACGTTGAATAGATTATTATGTTTTAAATCTTATGAGTAATATATGCAACAAAATTAAAAATAAATAGTATAAAAACAACAAATTGTTAAACTGATTCCATTTTAAAAGAATAAATTAAAGATAGATTTATAAGAAATTAGTTGTTTTATAATTTGTGATCATCCAATGGTAAGAGTTGTCTACCTGGAAAATGGACGGGAGAGAATAATCTGGGGGAATGTTCACACAGAAGGAGAGTTTATTAGAGTAGTAGGTACTTATGGATTCGGAACAGCATTTGACATTAAAATACATACAACTGATGTGGTGAGTATTAAAGAATAAGAAGTGAGATATAAAATAGATTAAAAATAAAGAAATGACAGTTAGAGTTTGGTTTTTAACTCCAGGTGTTCAAATCCCTTCCCCTGCACTTTTACACTGATTTCATTTATTAAAAATAGAAAAAAAATTGTTAAAGAGTTTATTGCAGATATCCACCTATCCGGAGACTTGGATCTCCTAGCAAAGGCCATTGTTCAACTGATTGTGCATCAATAGCATCCCAGCCGAGATCAGGGAACCACCA
>JALHTX010000140.1 GCA_022866015.1 Thermoplasmatota archaeon | reverse complement strand
TGATGGGAGATTTCAATGATCCCAATGGCATTTTGAAATCTGTTGATGTGTTAGGAGTCACTTGTACTCGACACTCTAAGAATGATAAAGATTCCTGTTGTCATGACAACAATTTTGCATATTATGGAGACTATATCTTTGATTATGATGCACCTGATTCTATTGGAAAAATAAAAGGTTTCTATGGTAATTTCTCGGTACTTTTGAAAGCCTATATTTATATACTTATGATGGGTGGAAATGGTCTTTGCCAGGCATCAGAAATATCTGTCCTAAACTCTAATTATATGAAGAAAAAGATACTAGATAGTGGTAAATACGAAATGCCATTTAAAAACTTGAGAAAACACGAGTTTGTTCTAAGCTGTGAAAAACTAAAACAAGAAAAAGATATTCGTGCAATGGATGTTGCAAAACGACTATTAGACAACGGTCTGCATCCGCCAACAGTTTATTTTCCGCTTATCGTAAAAGAAGCACTTATGATCGAGCCTACTGAATCTGAATCAAAAAAAGACCTTGATAAATACATTGAAACACTTATAAAAATTGCAGATGAAAAACCAGATATTGTTAAAAATTCTCCTGTTAATACTCCTACCAAACGTTTAGATGAAGTAAGTGCAACAAAGAATCAAATACTAACTTGGAAGATGATTTAATCTTCTTTTTTATCCATGAGCGATAGGATAAAACCGACTATACCTGGTATAATAAATACTATTGCTAGAGAGTATATTCCTATATCATATACTACACCATATCTTATTATCCAGATTAACCAGATTCCTATTCCCGCTATTAAAAACAAAAGTGATAGTATTGTATAAAAATTGAAGTTTTTAATATTAATTTTCATCATTTTTTTTCACCATTTTTATTTTTTTAAGTGATGGGGGTACTGGGATTTGAACCCAGATCGGCGGGTCTCTTCTTAGGTCATCGCTCCAGTTACTCATCACCTTTCAGATGACCCTCTTTTAATCATTCCTAACTGGAGCCCACAATGATGCCGGGTTACACCATACCCCCGTAAATATTTATCGTTATTTCCTTCTTGCTCTTTTTTCACGTCTCATTCGTTTCTTTCGCCATTTCCATCGCATTTTACCCTTTTTCTTCCAGACTCTTGAACTACGCTTCATAATACTTTTTCCTCTTAGGTTATAGCTTGCCCTAAACAAATACTTATATTTAATGGTTTTCGGAAAAACCTATGCTATTTTTTTATGTTATAAACATAAAGTTAATTAAGTAGTTTTATAATAATTAAAAAAATTTTAAAAGTCATTTTTTTGTTGCTGAGTTTAAAAAAAGCATTAGACGAAGTAATCCTGATTGAACTGCAATATTTTTTATTTTGATTCTTCTTTTGTTTTTTTATCCATCCATACATATTTACAACGAGTGCAGTACCATCCAATTGAAACCCATTTTTGTTTACCATGTTTTGGATTTATATGCCGATATAATCTAACAAGGTTTAAGCTGCATTTTGGGCATTTTTCATGATATTTTTCATCATATGCCTCATTTCCAATTTTATACATCAGGGTTTCTGCAGCAACATTGTATGTGTATCCACATTCTGTGCAAGTCCAGGCTGTTGGAATCCATGCTCTTTTTCCTTCGAAACTTTTATTTAGGTATAGTTTTACTGCTTTAGAACTGCACTCAGGACATTTTTTCCTAATTTATATCACCAACAATTACTTTATTTTTTTAAATTTACTTTCATTTTATGTAGATATGGAATTTCTATATAGAATGTACTTCCTTTGCCTACTTGGCTTTCTGCCCATATTTTACCGTTATGTTTTTGAATTATATTACGGCATATAAAAAGACCTAAACCTGTTCCTTCATTTTTCCTATTATCACCTGTATATACTTGATAAAACTTATTAAATATTTTTTTAAGTTCGTCGTTAGATATTCCTATGCCAGAATCTGTTACAGATATCAAAATATGATCTTTTTTCTGTTTTGCAATTATACTTATTGAACCATTATCTGTAAATTTTAAAGCGTTTACTAATAAATTTTTAAGTACTTGTGCAAGTCTACATTTATCCCCTGTTATATCGGGCAGATCTCGGGGTATATCTGTTATTAATTTTAGTACTTTTCCTTCAACTGCAGGTTTCATATCCTCTGCTACTTCATCTAATATGTCTACTACTGATATTTTCTCCATATCAAAACGCATCGTATCTGTGTCAAGTCTTGATACATCAAGTATATCATTTACTAATTTTAATAATCTTTCAGAGTTTCTCAGACTTATTTTAGCCCAGTTTTTTATTTTTTCATTAGTGTCTTTATCTGATATTATCAGGTCAAGGTATCCTTTTATTGGTGTCACAGGTGATTTAAGTTCATGTGCTGCAATGTTCATAAACTCTGTTTTAAGCTTATCTGATTTTTTAAGTTCATCTTCTATTTTTCTGCGTTCTGTTATATCACGTATTGTAAGAACCATTCCTGCAAATTCGCCATCTTTTTTAAATGATGCAATATTTACTTCTATTGGTACTTTTTGACCGTTTGTATGTACTAGTTCTAATTCTACGTTTTCAATTTTTTTATCTTCTTTGCGTGCATCTATAAATATTTGTTGGAATAGGTAAACAGAATCCTCAGATAGATAATTACGCAGTAGTGTCGCAAGAATCTGACTTTTATGTTTATCTAGCATCTTTTCAAAAGAAGGATTTACATATGTTAGTCTTCCAAGAGGATCAATTGTTATAACTCCATCAGCAGATGTTTCTGCAAGAACTCTATATTTCTCCTCGAGTTTTATAAGTTCTTTCCATTCATGATGGCGTTGTGTTATATCCTTACCCCGTAACAGTATTCCTTTTATATTCTCGTCGTTATAAATACAATCTACTGAGAATAAAAACTCGTATCTGACTCCTTTATTGGTTGTTAATTCAGTTTCATAATCTGTAACATAGCTACCAGTTGCTGCTAACTCAATTGCATTAGTATGTTTTTCTATATCTTCTTGAGAGAAAAAATTTTTAAGAATAGAAATTTTTTTCCCTACAACATCTTGTTTTTTAATATTAAGCATATTGATTAATGCGTTATTTACGTCTAGAATTATTCCTTTTTCAATATATAACAGCAGATCACTTGTCCCTTCGAAAATATCTCTAAATTTTTGTTCATACGTATTTAACTCTTTTTCAATTTTTTTACTTTTATATCTTTCTCTAAGATCTCTTAATATTATTAAATCTCCATTTACTTCGTTACATTCATAAATTATACTGGCGTTCAACTCAGTAGGAATTATTTTACCATTTTTTGTAATAACTTCAATTTCATAAGGTGGTACATTTTCACCTTTCATTCTCTTTAAAAAATTATCTTGAGCTTTTTTGATACTCGCTTGTGTTAAAATATTTATTTTAGTAAAATCTTTACCGATTAATTCCTTTTTATCATATTCAAAAAGTTTTATTACCTGTTCGTTAACATCAACAAATTTACCTTTTTTATCTATGATTACTATAGGATCCATTGCATTATCAAATAAATGTTTATATTTTTCATCTGATTTTTTAATCTTGGTTATATCGCGATTAATATCTATTGTACCAATAATATTATTATCTCTTATACTTAAATTTCCCTGTAAATCAGATTTAAGAAGGCCGAGTTCCTCAGCTTGTCTTAACTCTTTTACAATTGCTGGTTCATCTTTCATTTATAAAACCTTACAAAAAACAATAAAAATATATTAAATTTCTTAGGTATACTCTAGAATATTTATTTTTATAATTTAATTCAATAAACTTTTTACATCCCATCTCGCATCCCTAAACCATAACTAAATATACTTTAAATAATTAAATAATATAATGCAGTATTTACTATATTAATTAATTGTTAATTGTAAAAAGAGCGGACGTGGCGGGATTCGAACCCGCGATTACCGACTTAGAAGGCCGGTGCCTTATCCAGGCTAGGCCACACGCCCAAGAAAATCTTTTTAGACTACACATTGACTATGATGGGTATATTATAAAAATAGATAAAAATTTGGATTTAAAAAATCTAAAATATTTTTTTATTCAAAAGGTGCTGATTCACCGATGAGCTCTACATGTGTAAGAATCATACGTCTGCAGCAGTATCTATCGATACCTAGTTCGTCAAGTATTTGTTTAGGTGTTTCTTTTGGGTTCTCACCAGCGTCAAATGCTTTTTTGTAGATCTCATAACGCTTGGTGTATTCTTCAAATGCATCTCCAATTATTTTTCCACATGTAAAACATCTTACTGGTATAATCATAAAATCTTCACCTATATGATTTCTGTCTTTTTTTACGGGCACCACGACCCAATTGTTTTTTCGGTTCTTTTCTTCTTGAATCACTAACAAGAAGACTTCTATCATGATCAAGATATGCAATCTTTAAATTTGGGTCACCAGTAAACTCAACAATTCCTTTTGCAATAGCTGTTCTTACAGCACTTGCTTGACCCATGAAGCCGCCACCATTAACAGTTACATCTATGTTTATTTTATCCAAATGACTTTCTGCGATTTTAAGAGCCTCCATTACTTTCCAACGAGCAATCTCAGGCTCATAAAGTTCAACAGGTATCTTATTTATTCTTACAAGACCTGTTCCCTTCTGAACCGCTGCACGAGCAACTGCAGTTTTTCTTTTACCTGATGTATTTACTACTTTTTTTACCATATTAAATCTTTGCTCCTAAAAATCTTGAAAGTTCTTCAACTGTCATAAAATCAACTGGTTGCTTAACAGCTTCGGTAATTTTTTCAAATTTTTGTCCTTCAAACTCCCTTGGAATACCGGTATAGCATTTAAGGCGTTTAAAAGCTTGACGACCGTGGGATGTTTGATAAGGAATCATACCTCGAATTGTTCTTTTAACAATCTTATCAGGCGTTCTTGGGAAAAAAGGTCCTTTTCTATAGGTTCCAACTTCTCTTTTTTGTTTGTAAATATTTTTAATTGAAGCTTTTTTACCAGATATAATTGCTTTTTCACTATTTATAACTGCAATTTCTTCTCCTTTTAGAAGTCTTTTTGCAGCATTTGTGCCTAATCTTCCAAGTATTGCGCCTGTCGCATCAATTATTGCTACCATATTTCTTCATCCCAATATTCTAATATTTTTCCCATCTGGGTTTGATTTCATAAGTTCTTGAATCGTCATTGTTTTACCGCCTGCTTTTTTAATTTTTTCTGTTGCTTTTTCAGAAAATGACCAAGCCGCAATTGAAACCTTTTTGGTAAGATCCCCTGTAGATAAGACTTTACCCGGAACTAGCGCAGTTTCTTTATCATTTATGTATTTACTTATCCTATTAAGGTTTACTTCAGCCCAATTTTTTGAGGATTTCTCTAGTCTTAAGGCTAAATCTTTCCAAATAGTTGCATCTTTTTCACTAGCTTGTTTTTTTAGCTCATGAATTAATGAATTTAATGCAGGATTTGTTTTAATGTTTTTATTCGTCATATATTTTTCTCCAGGTAAGTGAAAAGAAGTGAAAGGGAGGGTTATTTATAAAATTTGTGGGAGAAACAATTAAAAACAAATTGTAAATAAAACCTTTGCATGAAAAAGCTAATTTCTATTTGTGGAAGCGATGGTTTTGATGAAAAACTTACTAATTATGCATTAGAAGTAGCAGAAAAAGTAGGTATGCTTATTGCTCAGAGAGGTGGCGTTGTAGTATGTGGTGGCCGCAATGGCGTAATGCAAGCAGTTTGTCGTGGTGCAAAAAAAGAAGGTGGTATCACCGTTGGTATAATGCCCTATGAAAAAGATGAAGCAAATGAATTTATTGATATTGCTATTTCTACAGGAATTGGTAATGTTAGGAATTGTTTGGTGTCAAGAACAGGTGATGTAACAATTGCAATTGGCGGACGTTGGGGTACACTTAATGAGATTTGCTTTAGAATGATTTCAGAAAAACCTCTTATTCTCATAAAAGGTACTGGTGGATGCGTTGATCAAATTATAAATGGCAACATTATGCAAGGAGTTGAATCTAATTTTATGGTTGCAGTTTCTGCAGAAGATGCAGTTGAAAAAGTATTTGAACTTTTAGCATAAAATTAATAATAGATTTTTATATTTCACAAAGTGGGTTGTACAAGCATGAGAGAATACAAGATTAAGAAAGGCCATAATCCAGACATTGGGGCACTTATAAACAAATTCTTTGGAGCAAAGGGTAACATTACCACAGGTATAAAATTTGAAGTAGAAGGCATCGGAAAAATTGACATGAAACAAGAAAAAAATTTTTTACTTGTTGATATTGAACCACCTAAAACAGTCTGTGGAGATTATAGCATTATTAAAAAATGGAACGAATTTCTTTTTGAAGCAACAGGTATGACTACAAAAGAAAGAAAAAAAGAATTTGGAAAGCGCTAACAAAAATATCTGTTTTTTCTAGTATATGGAGCAAAACAAAAACAGGCTGACATCCAGCTCTTTTTTCAGAAAGTAATATATATTCTATACGTGCAATCGTGTTAATGATTGCCACATAGTTTTTTATTCATCTTCTTCGTCATCCGGATCAGGATCCCCAGGAAATGGAATATCTGGTTCTGGTTGATTATTAAACATTTTTTTCCTCCCTCAAAACTACAATTTCATAACCTCTTTTATGGCTACATGTTATTATCTTCTACTTTTCTTTTTTCTGAATAATTTGCATATTCATCTTCTTCTTTTTCTTCGTCTTCTTCTTCATCTATGTTTTTATCTTTTTGTATTTTTTCTTTTTCTTCTTTCTGCGTTTCTTCGTATTTTTCTTCTTCTTTTCTTAGTTTTCTTAGTCGTTTTTTGCTCCTTTTGTCTTCGTCTTTGGGATATTTTTCATCTTTCATTTGTCTCACCTCAAACCTATTCCAAATCATTCTTCGTCTGTTCATCTTCTTCTACTTTTTCTTCTTCTCTCTCTCTTTTTTTATTTCTTCTATTTATATCTCCCTCTTTCCTATATTTATATTAATTTTTATCCCCAGTCATTTTTTCTTCCTTCTAAACTACAATTTCAAAACAACTAATTACTTATAAATCTCTCCTAAACAATTGTTTAAAAAAAAGAGATTTGGGCGATATACTCGTCCTTAATATTTCGATTATCTCGATTTCTTAGTTTTCAGCGTTAGATATGTAACTCATCTATCCATCCTTGTAAATATTGCTCCTCTAAAGTCATCCGCTTCTAATGCTTGAAGTCGTTTTCTCTTCCTATAGTCCATATCGTTTTCAAAGACCGTATATTCTCTCTCCATATTCATTGATTTCACCTGTCCTTTCCGGGTTTTATATCTTATTCTATGCACCCGGACATCCTATTTTAATCCAAAGATTCCTAAACCATTTTTGCAAAGGAAGATCATTTGATATACTGTTATTCCACGCATCTTCGATGTCAATCTTATGTGATTCTGCGTTGAATGAATCTGAAAGACAAAACTTGCTCCATCTTTGCATACTTTCGTCTACTTTACCAAAACATTCCTTGCATACTAAAAACCTTTTTCCTAATGTAGGGTGATAATACCCTTCTAGAATACCTAATTTATTATTACATTCTTCACAATCTGTCTCTGTCATATTATTTCTCCTCCTAAATGAGATTTGGACGATATAATCGCCCTTGATATTTCGTTTATCTCGCATCCTTATCTTTCAGAGTTAACGTTAAGTCATAGGCTCCGGAAGTAAATTTCTGATTCCACTGTTTATCATATGTGATTCCAACAGTCGTTTTACTTGTTCGATGATCTCCATTGACCTCACCTGTCCTTTCCAAAATTTGTCGGATGATGGTAGTATGCAACAGGTGGTATATATCATTGTGTACAAAGGCATATAAATGTGTAAAATTATTACATGTTTGTGTAAAACATGAAAAAAAGAATAAGAATGAACATATCCCTAACAAAAAAAGAAAACACACTAATCAAAAAACTCGCAAAAGAAGAAGAAAGACCATATAGCAGACAAATAGTTTATATGACAAATTTCTACATAAAAAATAATAAATTAAGCGGGCATAATAAGGTGAAATAAATGAAATATATATGTAATAGATGTGGTAAAGTTTTTCAGGCAGAGGACATAACCATTCATTATACAACAGGTGACAATGGACTAGAAATTGTTGCTATTTGTAAATTATGCTTAGAAGAATACTTGAAAAAAACAAAGATTAATACTAATAGAAAAGACGAAGATGCTGAAAGAATGAAAATGAAAAGGAAATGGTAGGTTTGAGGGAGCAGATATAGCATAAAAGAAGAATCAATGAAAACAACTCTTTCTTTGCATCATTAATACTTTTTTTTTGACACAAACTATTTTTTCAATGAACGTAGAAATTAATATTGAAAATGTTGAGATGGGATAGGGATGAAAGGGTATTGGAGAGGAATCTCTTTACTGTGCGGAGCGATCTAAAGGATGTTTTTTTTAAAAGATTAAGCCCATCATCCCCAAGGATTTTGTTTAACTATTATAGATTGCTAGGAGTTGTTTTCACATTTCCTCAACAACCATCAATAAGCATATTGCATATTTGTATTTAAAGTTATGCATTGTTATATTATAATATGTTATTTTTATTAATGTTATTCTCTTTTGCATAACAATAATTAAATGTGAAAAATATGAAAAAATAATAATGTTGAAATATGCAATTATGCATACAGCGGAGTGATTTTTATGGCTAAAAGAACAACAATCAGCCTTTCAGATGAAGAGCAAAAACAACTTAGAGAATTAGCTAAAGAAGAACATCGACCTATTAGCCGTCAGCTCGTTTACATGATGCATTTTTATTTAAAACAACAAAAGGAAAAATAATTTATTGGGTGCTTTTTTTTAAAAATGCGAGTAGGCTATTTCATTATCGCAGATATTAATTATGCATAAATGTATTTAATGTTATGCACAAAGTTATTTATATTATAGTATAGTTACTTAATATTATATAACTTTGCATAATACTAATAAGAATAAGAGGGAGATTTTATGCGGGGGAAAAAATCTATGACTAAAAGAACAACAATCAGCCTTTCAGATGCAGATTTTAAACAGCTTAGAGAATTAGCTAATAAGGAACGTAGACCTGTTAGCCGTCAGATTATCTACATGATGGAGTGTTATAAAAAACAAAACTAAAAGAAGGGAAAATATGGCAAAAACTTGCAGATGTATTTATTGTGGACGAAAATTTAGAACCTACGATTCATTAAAAGATCACATGATAAAATTTGGAACACATGTATAAACTTGATCTATTGAAATATAACTATTATTGGTATTAATATGTTTAAAAGAGGGAGAAAAAAATGAGTGACGCTTTTGAAAAGCATATAGATAGAAGAATAAGTGAAATGCGTGAGAGGATACGTATTTCTAGATTAAAAAAGAAAATAGAAGTGAGAACATTTGGACAAAGTGTCGAAAAAGCTTGGAAAAATATAGATGAAATAAAGCCAAATTGAAAGTTCTAATATCTATTAATCTATTATTAATTTTAGATTTGATGGAAGGAAAAACAAATGAAAAAAATGAGAAATATCAATATATTTAATGACTGGATGAACGATTTTGAGATACCTCAAACTAATGAATGGCAGAAAAAAATTACATTATCACATACCACGGCGATTAATGAATAAAAAAAAGAAATTAAAAATTTAAGTGGAAAAATTATACCTAAATGTAGATATTGTAAAAAAATTTTTAGTACTAACAAAGCCCTAGAAATGCATATATTCCAAGTCCATGAGAGAAAAGGAACAAAAGTAGATAAAATTAAAGTTGATTGAAAAAAACCAAACTCTAACCCTTTTTTGAAACGTATCTGAATGATATAAAGAGATGGTCGGCTAATGGAAAAGAAGAAGAGCGAAATAAAAAAAGGAGTTGATGCGAAACGGTATGACCCGTATGGCCGTGGGAAGGAAACCCTGCCTTTTATCGTGAAAGTGAAGCCACAATCGGTGATGGGAGACTATATCGCTCTACACGGTTTGCTTCCAGAAAACGAATTGCCTGTTAGTCTCCGACATAAGATACCAGAAAATGAGATTTGGATACGAAAGAACGTGTATGACGACCCTAAACGAAGGGAGCGTATTCTTCAGGGGCATGAGAAGTTTGAACTGGAATTGATGGAGACGAAAGGCTTGACGTATAAACAAGCACATAAAAGAGCGCAATTCCATGAGAAGGTGTATAAGCTTGAGGACTGGTTGGGGAGGCTAGAGACGGAGTTAAAGAGACCCCCATATAAACCTGTGGAAGTCATAGAGGAAACAACAAGGTTTAGAAAGAAGAAGCATAAAAGAAAAAATCTATAAACAGGAAACAAATAATTTTGGACTGTACTCTCAGTATTTCTTATTATGATTACACTTGTATTCATAATCTGTCAATCTTTATCATGCTGGTATTTTGGTGTTCAAATCCCTTCCCTTGCACTAAATTAAAATTTTATTTCTTAGAAAATAACAGAAATTCAGGAAAAATGATATACAAATATCATATTCAATTATTCATAAATAATATATCTAAAATTTTCATTTATTGTTAGGGGAGTAGTCAATATGACAAGTTTATTAGAGATGAAAGACCGAGAATATATTCCTAATAAGACCTATGTAAAATTGCTGATTGGTGGAGGTCTAGCTTTTTCAAAGGTTTTTTTAACAAACATGAGCGATATTAAAAAATTAAGTAGAAAACCTTCTACTGGACTAAAATATGTCCGACCAATGAGAAGATACAAATTACCTGAATATAAAGAAGGAATGCAATATTTTAATAAAAATGAAAAATATAAACGACCAACATTATGGTGTAATTCACATGATAAAAACATAATAGCACTAGCTCATCAACTTGGTGTTTTTAAAAAAACTGATTATGAATTTGCAGAAGTAGCTTTTGAATGGTGTAAAAGGAATTTAGAACTTGAAATACTTAAATTAAATGATGTTGATCAAACACTCCAGCAAGGAACAGGTACATGTATACATATAAACAGCGTTTTTGCAGCTTTATGTAGATGTGCTGGATTAAAAACGAGATATAAAATGTTTGCAGCAATTGAAAATCGATCAATGTATGATGATTTATATGATACAATGATGCGTAGATGGTATGATGCACTTGGTTATTTTTCAATAGAGGCAGACATTGAGGTTTGTATTGATGGTAAATGGGTAGTAGGTCATGCAGGACCTACACCTGAACGCCAAGCAGCAATGGGCGTTCCAATTACAAAATTTGGGGAGGAATCAATAGGTACATGGTTTGAAGCAGTTCCTGGTACGATTTTTATAACAGAATCAGTACCATATGGCGTAGGTCTTACTATGAGTCTTCTATCTAGACTTGGTCCAGGTACATTAAACACACTTAATGTTAATATAATCAATCAGATAGAAGCAGGAAAAAAGATACTTGAAGCAAAAGGCGGAGAGAAAAAGTATGATGAAGAGATAAGAGCAAGATTTAAACCCAAATTCCCAGATATTGATTATAAATCATATAAAAACATAGTATTTGAAAGATGAGAAATCTGCTAAATGAAAAGATATTAGAAGCTATAAAAGAGATTTTAACTTGAAGTCTAAATCCCTTTCCCTACACTAAATTTGTTTACACTGATTTTTATTTTTATATCAACAGGAGAAAAAATTCATATTTGGTAAAATAGAAAGAATATAAAACTCTATTTTTTTACTTTTTTCCAATCTGAAAGAAAGCTTTGCATTCCTTTATCAGTTAGTGAATGTTTAACCATTTTTCTAATTACTTCTGGTGGTATTGTTGCTATATCTGCGCCTAGTCTTGCTGCGTCAATTACATGGATTGGGTGGCGTATACTTGCAACTATTAATTCTGTTTTAATATCATAGTTATAAAATATTTCTGTTATTTCTTCTATTATTTGCATTCCGTCTTGCCCAATATCATCAAGCCTTCCGATAAATGGGCTTATATATGTTGCTCCTGCTTTTGCAGCCAAGAGTGCCTGGTTTGCAGAAAAAATAAGGGTTACATTTGTTCTTATTTTTTCTTTTGAAAGTTTTTTTACTGCTTTTAGTCCTTCGGAGTTCATAGGTATTTTTATTACAACGTTTTTTTGGTATTTTTCTTGGACTTTTTTTACAAGTTCTTTTGCTTCTTTTACCATGTCTTCTGCGTTTTCGCTTAATACTTCTAGGCTTATTGGTTCATCAACTAGTTTGAATATTTCATCTATTATTTCGTTGAATGATTTACCTGTTTTTGCAACAAGTGTAGGGTTAGTTGTTACTCCATCTAGTATTCCCCAACTTGCTATTTCTTTTATTTCATTTAAATCTGCTGTGTCGATAAATATCTTCATAATATATGCTTCGTTCCAAGTCATGGGATATCTGGTTTGTATTGATAACTTTTTGGTCTTTTATTTATTGTTGTCTGTTTTGTTTTCTTATCATTTTTTGTATTTTTTAGGGTTTATATTTAGAGATATTTGAAAATATCAAAACATATATATATTCAAGTATACATTACTTTTTTCTGTGGTTGATGGGATATGCCTCTAACAAGAAAAGCCCGAATTGTAGGTAGTAGTCTGGTGGTTACAATACCTAGTCAATTAGCAAAAGCCCATGATATAAATGATGGAGATGAGATAGAGATAATACCTACAGTAAAAGGAGAATTTACAATTAGAAAACTTAGAAAATAATTTTATCTCAATCGATTTACATATTAACATTATTAGTTTTATTATAATTTTAAAAAATAGAATAATTTTTTTTATAAACCTGAAGCTAAATCACAAAGTACTTTTTCTTTATCAGCAGCTTTTACAACACCACTTGCAAGAAGTACGCCATCTGCTCCAAGCGCTATTGCTTTTGAAACATCACGACCATTTTTAACCCCTGCACCACAAAGTACTCTTACATTCTTATTTATCTTTTTAACAGCCTCAACACTTTTACTAACAATACCAGGATCTGCTGTTGTAACAGATATATCTCCACCAATCAACTCTGGTGGTTCTATTGCTACAAAATTAGGTGAAAACGCAGCAATCGCTTTTGATGTTGCTACATTATTAGAACACACTATATGATCAAGGCCAATTTCTTTTGCACGTATTATACAAAAATCAACATCTGCAAGAATAAGCCTATGCTCACTGTGGTTTATTAATGTGCCAACAGCTCCTACTGCTTTTACTGCTTCAGGAAGAGTCCAACCAGTATGACTACCAGGTTTTATTGGATCTATATGCTCTGCAAAAACAGGTATATCAACTTTTTCAGCACAAAATTTTATATCTGTTGCTTGCACAGCTATTGCCATACTTACACCAGTTTCTTTTGATATTTTATTCATTAATATAGCAATTTCAAGTGCTTTGTCTGCTGTTGCTTCAGTATATGTTTTAACATTAAGGACAATCGTAGGTGTTTTTAACATAATATTTTTTTGCTCCTCAAGAAAAGGTAATCAATTATCTTTAATATATACTTCTGTATTTCACTAGAGAATTAAAATGGACTTATTACCACAAGCAAGCTTATTTCTTGGTGTTATACCAGCCCTTATAATAATGTACATAAGTCTTAAAGGATATGAAGGATATTATAAAGATAAAATCATGTTTCTTACTTTTATAGCAGGAATCATAATGGGTTTTATTGCAGCATTTGTGCAGTCTTTTACTATTTCTTTATCAATAATTTTTATTATTGTACTTTCATTTTTTGACCAATTATTCAAAACAATTGTTTTAAACCTTCGTAGATTCCAAACAAAAAGTGAAACACCAATTTATGGATTATCATTAGGCCTAGGATTTGGGTCTTCTTTCACTCCTTTTATGATAATTGCAACTGCAGCTATTTCGACAAATAATATTTATATTTTAACTTTTATCACTATAGGCTCGGTTGGAATAATATTATTTCATGGAGCAACAGGTGCCTACATCGGTTTTGGTGTTTTTCAAGGAAAACTTACTCGTTTTTTAATTACTAGTATTTTACTTCAGCTACCTTTTAATCTGTTACTTGGTTTAATGATTTCATATTCAAATATTGATACATTAAATATACAGATTATTTTTGTTTGTTTGGTAATTGTTTATGGATTGTTATCTTTTTTTTATGTAATCAAAAAGGTATTACCATTGATAATTATTCAGATTGAAAGAAGAAAAAGAAGTAAAAAAAGTAAGGTGTAAATATGAATGAAAATCAAATGCTTGAAAATGATTTACAACTAAACCCATATGCTAAAGAAAATAAAACTAGTCCAAAAATAATTATTGCAGGTGTTTTATTAATCATTGCTGGAGTTTTATCAATTATTATGTTGATATTTCTTAATGCAACCCTCTCCTCTAATCCTGGACAATTTATTAATATATCTCAGTTTACAGAAATAGATCCTAATATTACATTAGACGATGTAATTGGTTTGATGAATATCTGCCTTTCAATTGCAATGGTTATTTCTATATTTCCAATACTTGGTGGTATTCTTTGTTTTAGAAAAAAATTATGGGGTATCTGTTTAACTTGTGCAATTATTGGTATTTTTACAATATGGCCTTTAATAATTCCTGGAATCTTATCAGTTATAGCTGTAGTTTTGCTATATTTATCTAGAAAAGAATTTCATTAAAACTTACTTAATACTTATAATATTGTAATTAAAAAAGAAAAATTTAGAGGAAAAGAAATAATTCTTTTCCAACTATTTTTTTTATTATATTGGTGGTCTGAAATCTTTACCACAGTATGGGCATACTTGTGAATCCATTGGAATGGGTCTTCCACAATTTGGACAAATTCTTCCAGGTTGTTGACCTATAGTTCCAGGTGCACCAGTTGGTAATACATCTGGAAGAGTAAAGAATGAGATGATCTCCATTATTTTTGCAATTATTATAATAATTACTCCGATACCGATAATCAAGGTGAAAGCTCCAATAAGATAGACAAGACCAGTTGTTTTGAATAATCCTACTTTTGTATGTTCGGTGATACTATTATAACTTTTTTTCAGATAAAAAGCACCGATTATTAAAAAAATCCATCCTATGAGAAAAGCTGCTGCACAACCTACTAAAAACGGTGATAAATAATTAAAAACTGCCATAGGATCCGTCATGTCCATGTCTTGAAATGAAGTAAAGTACGCAATTCCGCCTACTGATGCGAGTGTAACGAATAAAATAGCACAAACTGCAACGATAGCAATAAACGTACAAATGAAAAAATACAGATAGTTTCTAAATATTGTATTATCTTTGGTCTCATCAGCAATATATTTTACCCCAATAAAGAGCAGAATCAGTCCAACAAGGACAATTAAAAAACCTGCTGTAGGAATAATCCATCCAACGAGCATTAATAATGCACCTAAGCCACCTAAAATCTTAGCGTTTTTTAAATCTTCCATTTCTTTCTCTCCTGTATATTTTTTAGTTTTAGTAGCTTCTTACTATATAAATAAATGTCGTTTTTTGAAAAACTAATGTAATTAATAGTTTTTTTTCCTACTTATAAAAATATCACTAACTTCGTCGATAATAATACCTATTGCTAGACCACATATAAATCCTGTTAAAACACCTGTTATTACTCTTATTATATTATTACTCTCCCAAAGTCCAAATAATTGGCCAAAGCCATCTATACCGATTGGAAACAAACCTATAAATATTAGAATAATAAATTTTTCATCTAGATTTATTTTATAAAAAGTCATAAAACCTAAACCTATTGCAAGGCCAAGCCATATAGCAGTACAACGAGTACAAAAAGGCATTTCATTTCCATTTATAAAAAAACTTCTATCTGCTTTTTGATGACAAAGTCTATCACCACAACCATAGATAGAACCCCACGGTGTAGTCATATTATTAATTTTTTCTTGGTTATCAATAAATATCGTAGTTCCATCTAGTTCACTAACGCTTTGATAAGGTAATGCTATTGGTGCTAAAAACTGCAATAAAATCCATATCAAAAATAATAAAAATAATAAACTAATAATGATGGTAACTCTAGAAGATTTTTCCCTTCTTTTCATCTTCAAACTCATCTCTTGAGCGATAAATTATTACAAAAGCAATTATGCTAAGAATAGAGCCAATAAAGAAAAAACCAAACGAAAAAATTGCTATAAATGAGCCAACAATTGCAAGACCAAAATATTTACGTTTAATACAAGCAAATACAGCAATTAACGCAAAAATTGAAAAAATAACTATTATGATGGAGTGGGCAACATTTATATTGTCCTTAAAAAAATCCATAAAAGAAATGGCATAAGATGTAGTTTGAATAAAAACAACGTAGGAAACCGCAGTTGATATTCCAATTAAAAAAACACAAACAAGTAATATGACAGCGATTAATGGTTTATTAGAACGTGGTTTAATACATGAAAGAATGGTTTTACGTGGTTCGCCATATTCTTGCCAGTCTAATTCCTTAGATTCACATTTAGTGTCAATACTAAATTTATTTAGACATTCTGGGCAGATTACATCATTTACCTTTTTATCTTCTGTTAACTCTAAAATAAACTCGCTTTTACACTTTGGACAGATAGTACTAGCCTTCACCTTTTGCTCGCCATTTCCCTTCATAGTTATTTATAGTTAAGTATATTTCTATAATTTTTAAAAAACTTTTTTTTTATTCTGTTTAAGTTGCACTAATCTTTATATAATAAATCCTTATTCCCTAGAAGTTAAAGGCGGTATCATATATGGCAAGATTCCCTGAAGCAGAAGCACGTACACTAAACAAAAAGGTATGTATGAAATGCGGTTGTATTAATGCACCAAAGGCAGAAAGATGTCGAAGATGCCGATCAAAAGAGTTAAGAGTAAAAGCAAAAGAAGGACGTGGAGTCTAAGCGTTCTTTTTTTATCGTTATATTTAATAGCATTTTTTCTTTTTTGGTTTTGTAGGTTGAAAAAAATATGCCGGAGACAAAAGTAAAAAAAACAGATGATTTCAACGAATGGTATAATGAAATAGTAGAACTTGCAGACTTATGTGATAAAAGATATCCGATAAAAGGTATGAATGTCTGGCGTCCATATGGTTGGACTCTTATGGGTCATGTGGATCAAATGATCAGAGAAGAAATGATAAAAACCAATCATCAGGAATTATGTTTCCCATTACTAATACCTGAATCTTCTTTTAAAAAAGAAGAGGAACATATTGAAGGGTTTGGTAGTGAAGTCTATTGGGTTACTCATGCAGGTCTTAACAAGCTTGAGGAACGTTGGCTATTAAGACCTACTAGTGAAACTGCTATGTATCCTATGTTTTCACTTTGGATACGATCACACGCAGATCTTCCTCTTAAGACTTATCAAATTGTTAACACTTTTAGATACGAAACTAAACAGACTCGTGCTTTTATTCGTGTTCGCGAAATTCATTTCTTTGAAGCTCATACATGTCATATTGACTTTGAAGACGCTGAAAAACAAATACATGAAGATAAAGAAATTGCTAAAAGACTATTTGAAAAACTATGTCTGCCATTTATATTTTGTAAAAGACCTGAATGGGATAAATTTGCAGGAGCATATTATACAATAAGTATAGATGTATTAATGCCTTCTTTAAGAACCCTACAACTTGGTTCTATTCATCAGTATCGTGATAACTTTGCAAAACCATATGAAATAAGTTATGAAACAGAAAAAGGAGACCATGCTTTTTGTCACCAAACAACATATGGTATGAGCGAGAGGATATTAGGTGCTCTTATAGGTATTCATGGTGACAATAAAGGCCTTATAATGCCACCAGCGGTAGCACCAACTCAAATTGTTATAATCCCAATTATTTTCAAAGGAAAAGAAAAAACTGTTACTGATGCGTGTAAATCACTTGAAAAACAACTAAAAAATGAAGGTTTCAGGGTTTACATAGACAATCGTGATATAACACCGGGTAACAAATATTATGAGTGGGAACTTAAAGGAGTACCAATCAGAGTAGAAATTGGTCCGCGTGATATAGAAAATAAACAGATAGTACTTGTTAGAAGAGACAACTCTGAAAAGAAATCAATACTAATTAATTCATCTATTGTTATGATTAAATCAGAACTATCTGATATTGCTAAGACTCTTTTTGATAACGCTAAAAAAATTCTAAATGAAAATATACATAGAGTTGAAAATATTGAAAAAGCAAAAAATTTGAAAGGTATCGTTGAATTACCATGGTGCGGTAATAAAGATTGTGCTTTAGAAATCGAAAATGTTTTAGAGGGTAACACGTTAGTTGAACCAATTGAAAATAATAAATGTGACAAGTTATGCCCTGTTTGTAAAAAACATGGGGTGACTTGGATGAGATATGCAAAATCATATTAAAAAAAATAAAATTGAGAGGTGAAAAAAAGATATGAGTGGAAAGATAACAGGCTTTTTACGAGAATATGTTTTTATTTTAAGCATCATATTTACAATACTAGGATGTATTGTTTTATTAATAGGTATAACTGGCATGTGGTTTAAAGATATAACAAAAAATATACTTGATTTTTCAGATGAAGCCCTTAACTGGAGTCTATACATATTGATAATAGGTTTAATTATTTTTGTAATAGGAGTTTATTATCTATATAGCCACCTTAAGACTCGTAAATTTGTGCTTGAGGAACTTGAAACAAATAAAAGATCAGAATTCTTAAAAAAACATGTTGAAGTTAAACAAATGGTAAAACACCTGCCTTCCAAATACCAGAAAATGTTAAGGGAAAAAGAAGAAGAATTACAGATTAAATAAGTATTATAATAACTTGGAGTGGAATAGTATTCCTGAGTTTTACATAGTTTTAGTTGAACCTAAATATGGTGGAAATATAGGTGCTGTAGCACGATCTATGGCAAATTTTAATTTTAAAAACTTATATCTGATAAATCCATGTGAATTAGATGGTGACTGTTTTGCACGTGCTATGCATGCACAAGATATATTAAATGATGCAAAGATTTTTCCTTCATTTGATGAAGCGATAAAGAATCTAGATTTTCTTGTTGCGACGAGTTCAATTGAAAGTAAAACAGATAAAAGACATCTTAGACTTCCTTTGAACTTATTTGATTTTTGTAATAATATCTTTGAAACAGATGGAAAAGTAGGTCTTATTTTTGGTCGTGAAGATTATGGTCTTTTCAACGAAGAAATTGCTATGTGTGACATAATGATTCGCATACCAACTAGTAGCGCTTATCCTTCTATGAATCTTTCACATGCTGTAACAATTGTTTTGTTTTCTTTGTTTGTAAATAAAGGAAAAAAAGACAATAAAAAAAGAACACTTGATCGCATTGAAAAAGAAAAACTTTTTAGTTTTTTTTCAGAGCTTTTAGACAGTATTGATTATCCTGAACATAAAAAAGAAAATACGAAAGTAATGTTTAGACGACTTATGGGTAGAGCGATGCCATCTAAATGGGAATATCATACATTTATGGGTGTTTTAAGTGGAAGTAAACAAAAAATAAGGAAAAACAAGAAATAATGTTATATTTTTATATGGTGTCTATTGAAAATAATATATTATGATGCTTTAAAGCAGTATGTATCTTATCTGCAAACCATACTAGTTCATCTATTGTTACCTCTTTTTGATCCCACTCATATACAAAATCATAGCTTCCTTTTGCAGCTTTAAAACCTAGATTCATTAATTGTGTTTTTATTTCTGAAGGTCTGCTTCCCTCACTGTTAAATGTAATTGTTAGATATGTTTTCATATGAATCACATTTTGTTTAATAGGTTGATTATTTTAAGACTATTAAATGATTGCGATGAAACTAAGTTTATTTGACATATATAGGGGTTGGTATGAAACATAATATTAGTATAACTATTGCTAAAACAAATAATAGTTTTCGTTTGTAGTCGATTCCAGTTTCATCGTTTAATGGAGGTGGATGCATCGTCCCCATTAAAAATATTATAATTAATGCAAAAAACCACCAACCTGTTAAAATCATTATAAAAATTGCTATCCATCCAGCATATTTTTGCTTATTTCCAAGAACTGCTCTAAATATATGCCCTCCATCAAGTTGACCGGCGGGTAGTAGATTTATCGATGTAATTAAGAGGCCTACCCAACCCGCAAATAAAATTGGGTTAAAATCTATTGTATAACCTTGTGGCAAATTATGTATTATTTTTGTCAGTATATCAATTAGAAATGAACTCCCAAAAACAACCTGTCCTTCAGCAAGATTTTCAAATGGTACAACTGGAATAATTTTTGCTGTTACGATACCGATTACTGTTACAGGAATTGCAACAAGAAAACCTGCTAGTGGCCCTGCAATACCTACATCAAACAATGCTTTTTTATTTGGCATGGGGTCCCTACTAGATATTAATGCTCCAAAAGTTCCGATATTAAAACCCAAAACAGGTGGTAGTGGTATAAAATATGGTAAAGATGTTGAAATGCCATGTTTTTTAGATATAAAATAATGCCCCATTTCATGAACAATTAGTATGCTCATAAGAGGTAATGAAAAAAATATTGCACCATTTAATAAATTCTCAAATTTAAAGATATCCATAGGATTTTGCATACTCCAGATATCCAAATGGTTAAGTGAAAGAAGAGATCCTGTAATAATGGTAGTAACAATTGTTGCAGCAAGCAACAAAATATTTATCCAAATCGGCTTTTCTTTTCTTTTTTGTTTTTTTGTGATATATATTATATGTTCCCCATGCTCATGTCTAAGAATTGGGATGAACCCCTTATCAGATAGCGATTTTCGAAGGGCATCAAATTTTTCTTCGAGTAGGTTTTCGTCTATTCTACAGAAAAAAGCAGCAGCATCTTTACCGTATTTTACATCGTATATAGGAAAATTTTTTCCTACTTCTGTTTTCAACAATTCGATATCTAAATCTGTAGTATTGTTTGTTGTATTATCAAAGGGATTCCAAGTCCATGTATTAGACATTTAACGGGTCAATAATAAATTTGTTTTATAAAACCTTCGTCTAGTTTATTTTTTTTCTTACATTATCTTTATTTATGTCTTTTAATATGCCAAGTAAGTGGAATAAGATGACAGTAAACCTAGTGATCGGGACTCAATGGGGAGATGAAGGTAAAGGAAAAGTCGTTGATTATTATTCTAAAGATGCTGACTATGTAGTTCGTTTCCAAGGCGGTAATAATGCCGGGCATACTATCAAGGTATGTGAAGAAGTATACAAACTTCATTTGACTCCTTCAGGAGTTATACAGGGTAAAATAGGAGTAATAGGAAATGGGGTAGTAATTGACCCTGAAATACTAATAAAAGAAATCAATGATCTTAAAAACCGTGGAATAAAACCGAAACTTCTAATCAGTGATAGAGCAAATATAATCATGCCTTATCACAAAATACTTGATGGAGCAGAAGAAAAATTTCTTGGTGATAAAAAAATAGGTACAACAGGTAGAGGAATAGGGCCTTGTTACAGTGATAAAATCGCAAGAAATGGAATACGTGCAATAGATTTAACAAATAAAGAACTTCTTAGTAAAAAATTAGATGTTATAATACCTATAAAAGAAAGAATATTTAGGGCATATGAAATATCTGAAAAACTAGATAAAAAAATAATTTTGGAAAAATATTTAGGTTTTGGTTGTCAACTAAAGCAATACATTTCTCAAACACATATTGAATTAAACAAAGCAATAAAATCTGGTAAAAACATTCTTTTAGAGGGTGCACAAGGTACAATGCTAGATGTTGATTTTGGAACATATCCTTTTACAACATCTTCACATACAATTGCTGGTGGTTGTAGTATTGGTACAGGTATTGGACCTAGAAATATAGATGAAATAATAGGAATAGTAAAAGCATATACTACAAGAGTTGGTGAGGGTCCTTTACCGACAGAACTTTTAGACAAAACTGGTGAACATCTCCAAAAAAATGGTCATGAATATGGTACTACAACTAATAGACCAAGACGCTGTGGATGGCTTGACCTTCTAGTTGTAAAACACTCATGTATGATATCGGATATTACTAAACTTGTAATAACAAAACTTGATGTACTTAATGGATTGGATAACGTGAAAATATGTACTAAATACAAGTTAGATAGCAAAGAAATAGAATATTTTCCAGCAAATATTGAAGATGTTAAAAAATGTAAGCCAATCTACAAAGAATTCAGAGGATGGGACCAAATAAAACCTGATTCAGATTCTTTATCAGATTTACCTGCTGAAGCACAAAAATATGTAAAATACATTGAAAAAGAAACAAAAATACCAATAGCTCTTATATCAATTGGTCCTGGTAGAACAGAAACAATAGAGATTTAAACTGTTTTTTTAACATTAAGTGCTGTGTTAATCCAACGTAGATAAGAATTACATGCAGCGCGAAGAGAACTTATGTCATTTGCCTCTATATCAATTTTTAAAACAGTTTCTTTAAGTTTTACTTTAATTTTTGTTTTTGGTATCTTATGTTTTATCTCAGGGTTGAGTGAATTATAAACAACTCTTGCGTCATCAAAGTTTTCAAAATCTAAAACAAAACATACTTTTTTCATAAAAAAACAAAAATAAAAAAATATTTTTTTTATATGGATTTTATTTTCTTTGAAACCGTTGGTCTTTCCTTATAGAAAATCTTGCTACCACAATATGGGCATTGCATACCAATATTTTTAACATCAAACTTAACACTTTTTTTACACAGTCCACATTTGTAACCGGCCATTATTATTCACCCTTAGCTTCTTTTTCGGGTTTTATTTTTTCAGGTTTTTCTTCCGGAATCTTTGGAATTTCGATTTCACCACGAAGCATTTTTTCAGCGGTCTGGCCTGCTTCAGTTTTTGGGTTATATGCACCACCTGCAAATTTAATGTTACATTTACCACATTGCCAGATGCTAGTGCTTATTCGTCTTACTTTTTGATGACCGCAACTAGGACATATATGTTTTGTTTTTTGGTCTACCTCTACGTTTCTAACGAGAGTTTTTGCTCTAACTCCATACCTTGCTCCATAGCGCCCAATTGATCCAACTTTTTTAGTTCTTTTTGCCATATTTATTTACCCACACTTTTATATAATATTTCTCGAATTTTCTTGCCGTTATCAAACGATGATTTAATAACTTTATTAATCTCGTCAACAGTAAAACTGCCATTTAAACCTTTCTGCATAGCACGAATATCGCCTTTTGTATCAGTTGCAATTGTGAGTCTTGCTTCTGCTATTTGCTCTTCGTCAAGAGATGGATCCATTATAACTATACCATTAAACTTTGCAGAGGTACAAGAAATTGGTGGTTCACTTAGTGGTAGTGGAAAATCTTTAGGATGCTCTTTTAAATATTTTTCAATTGATGGATGTTTTTCTTGCAGGTTCTCCAGGATTGGTTTGAGCCTTTCGATAGGAACTTTTGCGGTCATTAAAGCAGCTAGTGAAGCAAGACTTGCAGTATCAAACAAGTTACCATCATAATCAAGTATATGAATATCGATAAAGACCATCCATACTTTTTCGCTAGGGATTATGCATAATTTATCTACATCTATTATTTTTGATTCACGTATTCCACGGTCAACTACACGAGCAAGCTCTATTGATTCTTGATCTGGTGGCCCTGATTCAAAATCAGGAGATGCCATAGGTATAAGTTCTGCAGCAGTGGTCATTACACCTGAATCAGGTTCATCAGGATATGGTTCTCCGAGATCCATTTTTATTCCTGCTATAACTTGAGTATTTCCAATTGTTACTTTTGCTGATCCTTCTGCTTTTTTGATTATATCTGTTTCAATTTTTATTTTTCTGAATTCATCAAATTTTCTGTTATCTACTCGTTTACCACTTTTAGCAAGTTTTATTATGTAATCTTTTTTTATCTCAGCAGTAATTGACATTTTTTTATCCCTCCATGTTTTTTTGATATTTTTCAAGAATTGCTTTTTTCTGTAACTCTGCAATAGTTTTACAGCCTTTTATTGCAAGATCAAGTGCTTTGTCAAATTCTTTTTGTGTTAAATGTCCATCCATCTGAAGTAATAGTATTTCTCCTGTACGTGGTGCTATTGCGATGGGTAGATCTGCGTCTCCAAAGTTGTCTTCTTCTTTACCAAGGTCAAGAACTATTTCTCCTTCTATTTTTCCTGCAGCACAAGCAACAGGTATATCTTTCAATGGTATTCCTGCATCAACAAGTGCTTCTGCTGCAGCAGTAAGCCCTGCGCAACGTGTTCCTGCTTCAGCATCAAGAATTTCAATACTTACATCAATTGATGCTCTTGGGAATTTTTCTGTTATTATTATGTTTTCAAGGGCCTCAGAAATTACTTTGGAAATCTCACGGCTGCGGCGATCTGGTCCAGGTCTTTTCCTATCATCAACACTAAAAGCAGCCATGTTATAACGAGCGTTTACTATTGCTCTTAAAGGGTTTTGAGTATGACGTGGTACTGCTTCACGTGGTCCATATACTGCAGCAAGAACTTTGTTACCACCCCATTCTAGATAACAGGAGCCTTCTGCTCTATGAAGTACTCCTGCTTCTATTTTTATGGGTCTTAGTTCGTCGTTTTTACGGCCATCTAATCTTTTACCGTTTTTTATTAATTTTATTTCTGTTTTCATTTTTAATGCACTTCCTTTGAATCTTTTTTTAATAAATCTTCTATTTTATTTGTTAAACCATATGATAAAGCTTCTTTTTGTATTAATTCAATTATTTCTATTGCTTTTTGAACATCCTGTCCTTCACCTTCTATCCATATCCTGCCGTTTTGTCCAACAAAAATACGGGAGCGAGTATATTTTTTAATAAGTGAGATCATAGATGCTTTTTTACCAATGATTCTTGGAACCTTTGAGGGTTCGACACTTATTAGGTTACCACCTTTTACTTTGTAAAGGTTCCTGTCTTTTAACGTTATTTGTAATTTTTTTTCTGAATCAACCTGTAAAACCTTTGCCATTATTGTGTCACCTGCATTCAGATAACGTTCGGTTTCGCCGAATTCTACATCCCATTGAACCTCGTTTACATGTAAAAGTGCAGGATAAGCAGCATTAATATCTACAAGCCAACTAGAAGACATTGCTTCAATTACTATCCCTATTACAAAATCTCCTTGAATCGGATCGTATCTGCCTCTAAGTGGTATAACGTTAATATGCTCTGAATCAGCACTTAAAACACCGAGAATTTCGGCATATATCTTTCCGTTTTCTATGAATGTACCATGACCTGCTTTTTTGTTTTTTATATCGCCTAAAAGCTGGCTTGGAATAACAATTTCGCGTGTTTGTTTGTTCATAAAACTCTTAACCCTTATAGTATTTACTTTAAAATCTTTGTGGATACGTTTCCTTTTGTTAAATCATTAAGTTTTTCATAAAAGTCTGTTTGAAGACCGGCAGCAATTCTTATGATTCCAACCCAGGAGCCATCAGATTGCCATTCTTCACGCTCAAGTGCTCCAAAATTACGGGCTTCGCCATATGCATGACCAATGAACTCTGCAGGTATTTTAACAGATATACGTACTTGCTCCATCGAAATAGGAATAATGGGTCTTAGTACCTCGATTATCATTTTTACTTGTTCGCTTACTGGTTTGAAAGGATCAATATGTACTCCTGCTTGATCCATAGCAAGTTCTATTCTCTGTCGTGGATGTGGAGCCTTGGTTTTAGGATCCATTGCGTTTTTTACAATGGTTTCAATAATCCTGTTTTTCTTATTTTTTTGCATTTTATTACGCTGTTCAGTTGTTAGTTGTATCTCGCCTTTTTTAATAATCTTGGTTGCGATTTCTGTTATATTATTTGTTCCAAAAACAGTTTGGAGAGATTCACTGGATGCATGGGTCCCCTTTTTTGAATCCTTAAAAATTTTATCAATAACAAGTATTTTTGAAATATCTATTTCTTTTCCATCTAATAAATCTGCTGCTAGATAAGGATCAACTAATATTTCGAAATGGTCTTCTCCTTTTTTTAAACGAGCAATTACTGCGTCATCTAAACTTACCAATTCTAATTTCCCCCAAGAGCCTTTGAAACGTACTCTTTGGTTTCTTTTGGTGTTAAAATATGGAATTTTATATCTTTATCAACAATACCAATTTCAGTTGCATCGGGGTTTAACTTACCTTCAGTACCTTTATGTAGAGCTTTTATTGCCATCTGAATTTCTTCATCCATATTCATATCATCTCTGTAATTACTTTCAAAATAACTCATGGCACCATTACGACCTGAGCCTTCACTACTGGCTTTATATTCCATTAATGCGCCTGATGGATCAGTTGAAAAAAGCCTAGGTCCAGAATCATCAACACCTGCTATTAATAATGCTGTACCAAAAGGTCTTACTCCACCATATTGTGTATATGTTTGCTTGAAATCACATATTCTTTTTACTAGTGTTTTAACCTGTATTTTTTCATTGTAGGTAATTTCGTTTATCTGAGCATCAAGTCTTGCTCTGTCAATTAATGCTCTTGCGTCAGCTACTAGTCCTGATGTTGCACAACCTATGTGATCATCGATTTCAAATATTTTTTCGATAGAACCTGGTTCAATTAAGCGTGATGTGATGCGCTTGTCAACAATTAATACTGCGCCTGTTTTGTATTTAACACCAACTGTGGTTGTTCCTCTTTTTACTGCTTCACGAGCATATTCTACTTGAAACAATCTTCCATCTGGCGAAAAAACAGTTATTGCTCTATCATATGCCATATTTGATGGTTGCATATTTATCTTTCACCTCTCAATAATTAAATAAATTTTTTATAATCATTTGTTACAATTTTTTACTCAGAATACACTTATTATGTATATACTTTGTGTTAATAGTATTTTTTTAGACTCCTTTTTTGTCACCCCAGATAATCTTATGGATTTGTAATCCAAGTTTTACTTTTAAATTATCTTCTAATATCCATTTTGCTAATTTTTCAGAATTTGTTTTCCATACTGGTTGAAAAAAAATATCACATTTTGGTTTGTATTTTTGTATTATTTTTTTAGCATAGTTATAATCTTTTTTGTTTTTTATTATAAATTTTATTTGATCTTTTTTTCTTAACAGGTTTATATTTTGTAAAAACATTTTTTCATGCATTTTTGATGATGGGGTTTTTATATCAAGTGATATAATTAGATTTTTTTTGTCTTTTAAAGAATCTATTTTTAGGCTACCATTTGTTTCAACTAGGATATTATATGTTAAATCTATTAGGTGATTTATTAGTTCAATTATATCTTTTTGTTGTAATGGTTCTCCACCGGTTATACATATTTTTTTGCATTTATATTTTTTAATTTCTTTAGTTATTTCTTGTATTGTTTTTTCTATTCCTTTTTCATATGCATATTTTGTATCACAATATGAACAGCGTAAGTTGCAGCCTGTTGTTCTTATGAATATGTTTGGAAGACCTGTCCATTTACCTTCTCCTTGTATAGAATAGAATATCTCATTTATTTTCATTTCAATTTTTTTCCTATATATGTTAAATAAGGAATAGCTATTATGAAAACAATTCCTTAAAGGTATTTCAAGAAGGTCGATATACTTGGGGAATATTTGAGATTATTGGATATTAAATTAATTTATATCATGAAGGAATAACGGAAGCATATCATTTTTACTTTGAAAGCAATGATGTATTTATCAATAGAAAGACAGATTGCATGATTGTTAGGCAATCTGGACAAAATAGTTACACAGATGAATTGGGATTTTTCCAAATATTATTAAATAAATTAATGGAAAGATTCCTAATACTAAAATATTTCATTGATGGATTTGTACCACAATAGAATAATTTAAACTATTTCTCTTTTTTTCTTATTTTTTGTGAAATGAAATAAGATATGATGCATAAAAGATCATTTGTCTATACTTTATTTACCAAAAGAGTGCATGAGGATCTAAAAAAGATATATGATAAGGTTTTAAATATTAGTATAGTGTTATTGATGTTGAGATATGGATAGATTATTCATATATAAATAAATATAATTTATTTATATTATTTAGTTGGAAAATGTGGGGGAAGTTTGTATGTATAAGATAGAAAGAAGAAAATTTTTTATATTTGTAATTGTAGGTATGTTTTTAGGAGCAGGAATACTACCAAGTATCAATGGAAATCAAACAAATGAAATAGCCGGAATTTCAAATGAAAATAAATTTGTTAATAGCAACGATGAAATCTATAATGCTGATGCTGAAATTGTGGAATCCTTGGATGATTATGGGAGATATGTAAACATTTTTGATCAACCACCAGCATCACCAGATGAAGGACAGCGAGCATTCACATCTGAAAAAAACGCTGGTTATGATGGCTATAAAATGTATGAAAATCTCTATGATGTAAATGGAAAAATTGAAAAAATTACCTGGTGGGGTCTCTGTTTATACTTTGATGGTGGTGGATTTATTGATGGAGATCCTGAAGGAATGAATTTTTACATAGAATTCTATGATGATCCATCAGAAAAAACAAATGCGCCTCCACAGAACAAAATTGCTTCTTTTGATGTATCTGCAGAAGATGTGCAAATAACACATACTGAAATATATTGGAATGAAACAACAAAATCTCATGAACACATAAAATTTGAATATATACTACCAACATCCGTTGAACTTAGTAATGGAGAAGGATGGATATCTATTCAAAGTCATGATGATCCACAAGGTGATTGGTTCCTATGGATAATATCGAACTTCGGTGATAAATTTTCATATCAAGAAAATGGTGAGCCTGTTTATGATGTAGATACCGCAATTCAGCTTTTTAAATATGAACTAGATAAAACACCTCCTGAGGTTTCAATTGAACAACCAAAACTTTCTATGATATACTTGAATAATGAAGAACTATTTGGATGGCCATTAATGAATCCTTTAATTATTGGACGCATTAATATCACTATCAATGCAAGTGATCCTGAATTTGTTGGTATGGGCTATGTGGAAATTCTCATTAATAATGAAACAAAAGCAACGTTGAACAATGAACCTTACAACTGGACTTGGGATGAAAAAGGAGTTGGAATATATAGAATAAAAGCAAAAGCCTTTGATAAAGCAGGAAACTTTGCAACATCTGAAGAAATGATTGTGATTAAGATTAAGTTACTCTAAAAATAATATTAAGATGTTAAATATCGTTTAATCTAAGTATTACAACTTTCAATCTGAAGATTCGATCTGAAAAAGATTTGAAGTTAATATATGATAGAGTAATGAAATCTGTGTAAACAAATGTAAGTGAGAAGATTTAACAAATTGCTATTTTTATGTACTCTATTTTTGTAAGAAACAAGAAAATAAAAGATAAAGTGGGCCTGTTGAGATTTGAACTCAAGTCTATGGCTCCCGAAGCCACAAGGATACCAAGCTACCCCACAAGCCCAATAAAGGAGAGAATGAGCAATTTATTATTAAGAATAGCGATTTAAAATCATACGTATCTTTTCGTAAACTTGAAGGTATAACAAAATTATGGGCATATTATATTAATAATTTTATTAAAGATTATTTAAATTACTGTAATTGGAATATAAATAAAGAAAAAACTTTGTTGTACTGCAATAAAATCCAGAAAAAATACTGTGTTACAAGCTATAGGAAAAGATTATTACAGCTTCGATTGTTTTTAAGACACCTAGGGGTTGATTGGTTAGATAAATTAAAGATTGTTAAAGAGCCGTGTTATACACCTAAGAGAGTGACTAAAGAAAATATAGAAGCAACCTTGGAATATTTTAAAAATAATACGTATAATAAGCAGATTCGAGCCATAGTCTTATTAGGAGCAAGTAGTGGATTACGTGCAGAGGAACTCTATCAACTTACGCTAAAGGATATTGACATCAATAGTAGAACCGTCTACGTGAGACATAATCCAAAGAATAATCAAACAACAAAAACAAAGAGGAGCAGGGTATCATTCTTTAATGTAGAGGCTCAGAGGGCTTTAGAATCATTTATAAAGCAATTCAACAAGAATAAGAGACTTAAATCCCTTTTTAGTGCTTCTCACATTAGCAGATTATTCAGAAAAGCACCAATAAAAGTTAAAGACCTTCGTAAGTTCTTCTCTCAAGAGTGGACTAGGAGAGGCGGGGACTATGCCGTTAAAGAAATCCTTATGGGACATAGCACCAAAGGAAATATCGATTTGTCACACTATCTGTATTTGAATGAAGAAGAATTAAAGAAGATTTATGATAAAACTATATTATGAAACATTTGTTTCCTATTATATCTATAAAATATCGTTTTGTCGTATTTACAGGATAATTTTAAATAGCATTATCAACAAATTATATAGAAAATAAGCAAAATAAAAGGGATGGGAAAATGAAATTTAGTGGCTCTCACCAATTAATATATAGAGAGGAAAGAAAAATGCAAAAAGAAATAGTTGAAAAATTTTTTGATGCAAAATGTCTCATATTTTTTGAGCTAGAATCTGGCACAAAATGTATGGGGAGAATTTTAAAAGCAGGTGAAAGTGTATTACTGGCTCTGACAGATATACCAATTGTAGAAATCTCTGAGGAGGAGTTTTAAATGATAGAAATTCCTCCACATTTACAACGAGAAGATATCCGTTTCGTCAAAATATTAGATGGAACTAAAGCACCTTATGAAGAAGATTGGAATATTTCAAAGAATTATAAATGGGATGAACCAGAATTTCAAGAATATCTTAAAACAGCAAAAGCATACGGAGTAGTAGGCAGATTTGGTTATCTTCTTATAATTGATGCAGATGAAGATGAATTTGCAAGAAATATTCTATTTAAATTACCAAAAACATTTACCACAAAAACAGGAAGTGGAAAATACCATATTTATTTTATTGTACCCGATTTAGGAAATGAAAAAATTATTCTTGATGAAAAAAATGGACATTTTGGTGATATTCAAGGTTTTGGACAATGTGTCATCGGAGCAGGGTCAATCCATCCAGAAACAAAAAATCTCTATGAAATCTTTTATGATGAAGAAATTAAGACAATAAAAAAGAAAGATTTAATGGAAGTCTTAGAACCTTATCTTAAAAAAGAAAAAAAATCTAATAATATATCAAATGGAATGCATTGGGATATAGCAAAAATAGTTGAAAAATCAGATAAATTACAAGGATTAACAAGAAAAGGAGATGCACTGCAAGGAGAACATCCAATTCATAGTAGTAGAAAAGGAGAGAAAGGAAGTAATATTAGAATTGACTTAGATAAAGGAGAAAATGGCCTTTGGACTTGCTATAGGTGTAATTCAGGTGGTGATGCAGTATATCTAGTTGGAATGTTAGAAGGAATCATAGATTGTTCAGATTGTACTGAGGGATTCTTTGATAAAAAAGAGAATAAAGAGAAATTCAAAGAGATTCTCAAAATAGGAAGAGAAAAGTATGGTTATGAAATCCCAGAAAATAAAACATTTATTTTGAAGGAAGAATTACTAAAAAAATACAATGTTTGGCAGTATAATGGAGATACAAAATATTGCTGTTACAAATGTTTAGCAGATTTAATACGAAACGAAAAGGGGAATTTTCTCATTGTTTCAAACAAAAATATACAGAGAAAGAGTATTTACTTCTATAAAGATGGTTATTATCAAGATACAGGAGAACAAATAATAAGAGAAGCAACATCTTATTATCTAGGCTCAATAGTTAAGAAAAACTCAAAAACCGAAGTTTTAGATCAGTTTAACGACTTTGAAGCGATTGATAGAAGCGATCTTGAACCCCCTGAATATCTAATTAATCTAAATGATTGTGTTTTAGATGCCAGAACTATGACTCGCCTTCCACACGACCCCAAATACAGGTTTTTAAGCAAACTTGCAGTAGACTATAATCCTGAAGCAGAGTGTCCAAAAATAGAAAAATTCTTTAAAGAAGTTCTAAGAGAAGAAGAAATACTTCCGATGCAGGAACTTTTTGGGTATTGTCTACAAAGGAGATATA
>JALHTX010000139.1 GCA_022866015.1 Thermoplasmatota archaeon | reverse complement strand
CAATAGCTTCTTCTCCATCTATATACTCTGCTGCTATCATTAAGATATTCCCATTAGGTAAAATTTCTATATCATGATGAAGGCAATACTGATCATTTGAATATGTAAACGACCAAACCAATGATCCAGTAGGGTTATATATTCCAACATATCCTGTAACTCCACCTATTAAAAAATTTGGATGTGGGGATTTTGAACAGTCACATCTTATAAGATTACCGTTTTCAAGAAGATATGTTGCCATACCCTGAATATGATTACCGTACCATCGATGCACAACCTCCCCCGCGTTATTTATTAGGTAGGTATCTGTTGAATACTCTGATGTAAAAAGAGTATATCCCTCATAAGAATTTTGTTCATTTAATATTCTTTTTAAAACTATGATAAAAGGTCCAATAACTAGTGCCTTTACCTGTCCTATTACTATCTCTTCATCCCCAGTTATTTTAAGTCCTATTGATATCTGAACCATACCAAATCCAAAAATTTTGTCTTTTATTAACTCAATACTGAATGGGCCTTCTGCTGATAGAATAAGTATTTCGTGATTACGGACCTTAGGCGGTAAAATCAATCCACCTGTTAGTCTAGTTATTACTTGGATATTATGATAGTCAGTATCTCCTTCATTTTCAACTGTAATTGAAAGTTTGATTCCTCCTTTTACTTCTTTTACTTTTATGTCGGGGGATGATAAGCTTTCAGATGTATCTCCTAAGCTATTTTTTAAGAAATCATCATTTTTTATTTGGATTTCAATTGATAGTACTGAGGGTATAAAAAGCAATAGAAAAATAATTAGAATGCATACTACTTTTTTTAAGAAATGTTTCATCAGTATTAATTACCCCCAAATATTATTTATAAATATATAGACTCCAAATATATATATAAGTTTTGTTATCAATTTGTTATCAAAATTTTAAAATGTTTTATTGAGACTGTAAATGATAATTGTTTAATTTTATAAAAATTTTGTTATATAAAATTAGTTAAAATTAATTTTTTTCTATTTTAATTTTTGAGATTTTAATCTTATCTTAATTTCATCCCATTTTTTTAAAAACCTCGTGGTATTATTCTAAAAGGATTTTGATTCCAGGATAATCAGGTGAATAGCGATAAATATTAAACACATCATATGGTGGCCCATATGGACTTTGATATACCCAGACGATATCTTTTTCAGGTGTAACTTCAAAAAAATTCCCTGAATTTCCTTCACATATTAATGTGTTACCATTTGGTAAACGTTGCGCGCCTGAAAGTGTAGATGAATAAAAATCATGTGGATTTTCTTCATCATAATAACTCCAGGTTGGACTAATCGGACCATAGGCTGCTGCGATTTTGTGGTAATTTCCATTAAAATCTATAGGTGGAACTATCTCATATACTGAAGAGTAATATGTTGTATAACCTGGTTTTGGTGTATCAGCTAATTCTCTTTTGTTGTTAAAAAGTAAGATGTGTCCCTCACCTGGACAGCCTGATTCTATCCAGTTTGCTCCATGAGGATGGAATAATTGTTGATCT
>JALHTX010000138.1 GCA_022866015.1 Thermoplasmatota archaeon | reverse complement strand
TTTAATAAAAATGCTGTGAAAGCTTTAACTCCTACGTTAAATGGAAAATCTTTTTGTGTCGAAAGTGAACAACTTATAAAAGCTCATGAATTAGGTTTAGAAGTTGCCCAAGCAGACGTTACATGTAAATATAAAGATTTAAAAAAGACATCTACTAAAAATCCTGCATCACATGGTTTTTCTGTACTTAGCTACGTTATCTGGCTTGTTGCTGAACAACACCCTTTAATGTTCATCGGATTACCAGGTTTTGTTATGGTTATATTGGGTCTTTTTTCTGGTATTAAAACACTTCAATATTATAATCAAACACATGTTTTTCTAACATCTAATGCTATTATTATAAGCATTTTTTTGATAATAGGTGTCATTGCAATGTTTATTGGATTGGTACTAAACGTTCTCCCGGGGATAATCAAAAGATCTAAAGAAGAAACAATTTAATTTACAGGTATTTTAAATAGAAATTTTAACTAAAAAAAAATCACTATTTAAAATTTTATTTATTAATTCGTAAAATAAAAGAATCACGTATTAGTTATCGTGCTATATCTGTAAAAAATAAATAATAATATGAAAATAAACATATGATAATATGAAAATAATTTCGATAGGGATATACAAGCCACTACCAATAACAAGTGGAGTGGATTCATACATAACATCATTACTTAACCCTCTCGGAAAAAATCATGATGTTATTCATTATTATTTTTTCGAATCAGAAAATGAAAAAGGACATTATCCAAATGAAATAAATTTTAAAAGTAAATATTTAGAATCAAATAGTAGTTTAAAAAATATTTTTGAAAAATCAAAACTATTAAAACGTCTTAGACCAGAATTTATATTAAATAAAAAGTCCCTAAAAAATATTAAAGCTGATATTATCATTTGTGATGCATTTACTTTTTATGTTGCAAAATATATCTCCAAGAAAAACAAATCTCCACTAATATTAATTAAACATAATATTGAATGGAAATATTTAAAAGATAGCGGATTTCATTCTTATCCTTTTTTCAAAATATATGAAAACAACAGCTTAAAAAAAGCTGATGCAATTATTACAATTTCAATGAATGATTATGAATACATATCTAAATATTTAGACAGAAGTAGAATATATTACATTCCATCTACTGTAAATACATCAATATTTAACCCAGATGGTCCATCTTATACTTTTGGTGATGATAAACTTAATTTACTATTTTATGGAAGTTTAGATAGATCAATGAACATAGAAGCACTAAAATTTATAAAATATAATTTAATCCCATCATTAGAAAAAGAACATATATTAAATAAAATTAGAATAAATATCTTTGGTTCTGGCCAACCTCCTAGACATCTAAAAATAGAAGATGATAAAAATATTAATTATTTAGGTAATGTAGAAAATCCTGGAAAATATATCCGAGGAGCAGATCTAATCATTGTTCCAGTTAAAAATTCAGGTGGGATGAAAATTCGAGTACTGGAAACAATATTTTGTGGAAAACCAATAATAATTACACCAGAGGTTTCAGAGGGATTACCAAATAGTTTTAAAAAATTTATTTATGTGGAAAAAGACGTTGTTGGTTTTATTAAAATTATAAAACAATTTTTAGAAAAAAATACGATAACAGCTAAAATTGATAGAAAAATAATTGAAGATTATAATAGTAAAGGCACTACAATACTTGATATTATTAACAATCTTTTAATTGATAATCTTCTAGCAAAAAAATCATTAGAAATTACCAAAGATGGATAAAAAAATGAAAATCTGCATGATTTTATCTACTCCATTTCCACCTAAAGAAGGGGTTGGATACTATACTTATAATTTGTCTAAAAAATTAATTGAAGTTGGACACAAAGTAGTAGTTATAACTCGTGGTTCTTTAATGAAAAATGATAGAGAGGTTTTTGAAGACATTGAAATAATTAGAACCCCTTTTATCCCAATTTATCCTTTTTATCTAAGTTTACAAAAGCTGTTTGTAAAAAAAGTATTCAAATTATTGGAATCAGAGGTAGATGTTGTTCATATTCATTCACCACTGCCTCCACCTATTAAAACAACCCATCCAGTAATTCTAACAATACATACACCCATGTTATCTGATAATAATTATATCAACATAAAATCTATTTATTCGCTTCTTACAAAAATTTCAGCGAGATTTGTTAGCTTTCCATTAGAATTAAAACATATAAAATCTTCAGATATAATAACTACTGTATCTAAATCAGTTGCTCAAGAATTAAAAGAATATGGTTTAAATCTAGATGAAGTATTAGTTATACCAAATGGTGTTGATGAAAAGTTATTTTATCCGAGTAAAAAAGAATCTGAGAATAACAAGAAATATATTATGTATGCTGGGCGTATCGACCGTGAAAAAGGGTTATTTGACCTTGCAGAATGCGCAAAATCTATCTGCAACCAAAGAGCTGATATTTCGTTTATTATTGCGGGTAACGGAAGAGATTTTAATAAATTGAGGCGAAAAATAAAAAAAACAGGACTTCAGAATAGATTCATATTTTTAGGACAAATTGAAAAAAATCAAATGATTAAGTTGTATCAAAATGCAACACTCTTCATTCTTCCATCTTATCACGAAGGATTACCTACCGTTCTTTTAGAAGCTATGTCTTGTGGTTTACCTGTTATCGCTACAGATGTTAGGGGAAATCGAGATTTGATATCTAACGGTGAAAATGGGTTGTTAATACCACCTAAAGATCCTAAAAAAATGGCTGAAACAATAATTACATTACTTGAAGATCAAAAATTGATTGAACGACTGGGTAAAAATGCAAGGAAAACAATTATAGAAAAGTATACTTGGAATGATGTATTTAATAAGTTCTTAAAATGTTATGAATCACTTGCTGGAGGTCAAACTTGAAGATATATATTAATACATCATCTCATAATCTGCACTAGGATGGGAAAAATGAATATACTTTGGATAAATAAAATAAAAGATACAGAAAGTTGGAGAACCACCCAAATTGAGCTTACAAAAAGCTTGAGAAAAAGAGGACATAACGTGGTCCTTATTATGGAAAAAAACATTGGAGAAAAAAAGGCTAAAAATTATGATAATGTAACGTATATTCCAACAATACCTCATACTTTTTTATCCGGGTTTATTTTTGGTCTAATAACTGCTTTTTATTTTCCGTTGATTGTTAGAAAAAGAAATACGGATTTAATTATGATAGATGGAACATCGATTTGGCTTCCATTTGTTATCCCATTAAAATTATTACGCATTCCTATAATATTAGATATCCGAACCTTACCTATAAATCAAAAAAGTCTAATATCATTTGATTTACCACTTTATCTTAGTAAATATATAATGAATGGACTAACTACTATAACACCTGAGCTAGAAGATATACTTGTTAAAAAATATGGTATTAGAAACAAAAAAATTGGAATTTGGCCATCAGGTGTTTCAATGGAGAACTTCATTAAATCAAATACAAATAACGATATTGCTCAAAAGTTAGATTCAAAGAAGTTCGTTATAATTCATCATGGATCCCATGGATGCGACCGAGGTATTGAAAACTTAATAGAGTCGATAGCAGAGCTAGATAGTTCTTTAAGAAAAAAAACTAAACTATTATTAGTTGGAGTTCCTGAAAATAATATAGAAAAATACTCAGAATTATGTAAAAAAATCGGTGTAACAGAACAAGTCGAGATTCTTCCATTTGTAGAATATAAAAAAATTCCTGCATACATCAAATCATCTGATGTTGGAATTATCCCGCTTGCTCCGGATAAAGAATTTTGGAAGGTTAGTGTTCCATTAAAAACGCTCGAATATTTCGGGAGTGGTAAACCTATAATTGCTACTAGTATCCCATTTCATCAAAGATTATTTAAAAAAGGGAAATGCGGTATTCTTATTGATTCAGATAGCCCAAAAGCATTATCAGATGCGATAACCTATATGTATGAAAATAAAGATAAATTAGATGAAATGGGGTTAACTGGTAAAGAAATTGTAAAAAGTTATTATACCTGGGATAGAATTGCTTGTGATATAGAAAATTTCTTTAAAAATTTCATGGTGAATACTTAAAATGAGACTAAACCATAATCAAATCAGTTACATAGGAGAGATACTCTTTTTTACTGGGTTGATTTTAATATTGATATCTTGGCATTTTTCCTACCCCATTTTTATGCCCGGATTCGATGAGATAATTTTTACTCAATTCCATTCATTGATATGGCCAGGGATGATATTATCATTACTGGGATTGTTTTTAACAGGATATTATTCTAAAAGAAAAATTGTCAAAATAATCTGCGCATCGATTTTCCCAGTAATACTCTATGTACATTTCTTTTATTTCTCCTATATACCAACTCAGGACAGTGGCAGTGCAAAAGCAATGTTTGAAATTTTTCATTATACAGGAATAAACCCTGTTGTTGAACCATATTTTCATTATCCAATATTTTTTACACTAAATGAAGTTGCTAGCCAAATACTAGGATTTAATGCCAACAATCTTGCCATAATATTCTTCACTCTCTTTGGGTTTTTAATTGCACTATATATTTATTTATTTATTTCTAAAACAATAGAAAACGACACCCACCAAATAGCATTCTTAGCTATCCCTATATACTTCATCGCAACATACACCTATCTAAATTATCAATGGATCCCACAAACTCTTGCACTAGTATTCTTCCTAATGTTGCTAATATTATTGTTTAATAAAAAAAAACCCGAATACAAATTTTTAAGTATTATTATTTTCACGATATTGGTTTTCACTCATCTGTTTATACCTGTAATATATCTAATTTTCTTGGGGATATACGCTATTAAAAAAAAAGAATTCAGAAACAGCTTCCTACTTATGGGCTGTATCTATACCACTGTTTTAATCTACTATACAACTTTCTATCTACCAACTATAATAGAAGCATTTAAAGAATCAATTTATGGATTTGGAAAAGAATATGCAATAAATATTTCAAGATCACTATTGGAACCAAAAGGTATCCTAAGTCAGATAATAAGCATGGTTAATAGAACCATAATCCCACTAACATGGATTGTACTATCCATAGGATCCTTCATATGGTTCATAAAAAGAAAGATAAGTCTCCCAGCAATCGCCTTAGGCATAACAGCAGGATTCTACCTTGGAATAGGTATGTTTTACTCCATCTTAGGAACCCGTGCTTTACAAATCCTTTGCATTCCTCTATTAATCGGTATAGGATTTTTTATCTCCAAATGGAAAAAACCGACACTACTTCTTGTAACTATCATCATAATCCTATCAATCTTCGGTCCAATGCGAAGTTCTTATGACGAATATCAATTTCAACTAAATGAAGAGGAAAACGCCTGTAATTTCTTAGCAAATACTATACCCGTAGAAAAATCAACAAAAATAGCAATGGGCGGAATTCACTTTGGATATTTTACAAAAAAATTCATTTTTATTAACGTTGATAAAAATGACTATAATAACTCATGGGCATTAGCACCAAGAACCTCAGAATTCTATAATGTTTTTAATGGTTCTATGAAAGAAAATGAATACATACTATATAATCCTAATCTGCATAAAGAAATTATTTCATATGGATATACTAATAAAGAAGTCGATATAATCAAAGAAAAAATGTTGTATAATAATAATATAATATACGTATGTGGTAAAACTTATATTTTAACAGGTTTACCCAATATCTCAGAGAAATAGAACATAATACAACCAGATAGTTTTGAAAGCCCTATTAGAAAATACTTTACTATGCCAAAGACCAAGGAAATCAATATACCCTTGTTTTTAAGGAAATTCTTTCAGCGTTTTCCTTTCTTTGAAAAAATACTAAAACAATACTATAACTAAAAACCAAGGTCTAACTCTTTTTTTATATTTTTTAAACATTTATTAAGGAGAGGTTTATAAACAAACAGTTGTTTTAAAAATTCTAATTTGTGGGAAAAAATAATGAAAAAAATAACAATATTGTTTATTGTTTTAATGATTGTTAGTGCAGGACTTTTAAGTGGGTGTACTGAACAAGATACTAGTATTATTCCAGTTATAAATTCTTTTACTGCAACACCCGCGGTTATTACTTTAGGTGATACTTCAGTTTTAAACTGGTCTGTAAGTGGAGCTACAAGTATTATTATAGATAATGGAATTGGAAAGGTAGCTCTTAATGGTCCTTATACTGTTGTTCCAACAATAAACCAAACTTATACTCTTACAGCCTTTAATTTATTTGGAAATAGCAAAAAATCTGTTGTATTAATAGTCAATCCATTAGCGATACAACCAAATAGTTCTGAAAGCCCTATTAGAAAATACTTTACTACGCCAAAGATCCTCTGGTCTTTTGATGATTATCATATCAGATACGACTATTATCCACCACATAAAGGTTTTGGTGGTCTCACAGAAAAAATAATTTCATACGGTGGTAATGTCAATATTATAGCATATTTCACATCGATAGATACCATGAAGCCTTTTAACTATGAGATCCAAAATTATTCAGTTGTGAAAGATTTTGGATGGTCTCAAGATTACATTAATAAGAGTTTGAAATTTTTCTCTAAAGAAGGAGTTACTGTTGGTTGCCATGGGTGGACCCATAAAAATGATTTAAATTATGCGAGCTTGGATTATGCATATAAGATAATCAATTATACTTTATGGAACTGGAAAAATAATTATAATATTACTCCTCATTTCTTTTTAGGTCCAGAAACTAGTGGGAATTATAATGTAACATTAGCGTTAAAACGATTTAGTGAAAATTATTGGACTGTCTACGGAGAAAATTTTAGGGCATATGATACAGTATTATTCCCGATAGGTTCAAAACCTGCTGTTGAGTATATAGGAGAATCATCATACGTTGCTATATTTGACCCCTTGTTTGGCCAAAATTGGGGTAAACCCTGTAAAACCCTTCAAGAAGCTCAGAAATTGTATAATGATTCTTCCTTAGGAAAAGAAATATTATTTATTAGAGGACATCCTGCAATTCTTAATGACACAAACCAGAATACTAACCTTACTTTATGGCAACAATGGATAGATTGGATATACCAGACACACGAACTAATTAATATCAATCATACAGAAACCATCCAGTATAATTCTGACCGAGATAATTTTATCATTCTAAAAAATAGTGATACTAACTATACGATAGATCTTACACAATGCAATTTTAAGCACAACATACTTTTTAGATCTCCATATGAACATGACGGGAGATTGTGGAAATTATATGATGAAAATGGAAAATATAATGGAAATATACAAGGAGATACATTTTTGAGCGTAGAACCAGGATTAAAATATTACTTTACTATTCAATAACTGATCTAAGGTTATAATATATATGAATAAAAAACTTGTTGAACGAGGAGAACCATACGATAAAAAAAATTGGTATATTATACGAATCCGATATTTTATTATCACTGTTCTCGATAAATTTCCACGGTTAAAAAAAATAGTATTTTATCTCTGGGATAACATCAAAACATCAAGATATAAACTAACATCAAAAAAACTCTCAACAAACAAAGATAATGAAATGGATGTTGATAAATTATACTGGATAGACCCAAAAAAAATACGATATGCCTCATTAAAAGAATTTGATGTGGTTAAATATAAAGGCAAAATCATCGGTGGGGATTGGGATTTGTTGGAAAGACCATTCGAGGAACTAGATATTTACGTTGCCTTTAGGGAAAGATTGATTGAAGGAAAAAAATGGGAAACAACTGTTTTTTACACACGAATTCTCAACGAGATAAAACAAGGAAAATATCTGTGGGATTGTAAAAACGAAATTGATTTTGATAGTAGACTAAAAAAACTTGAAATGCTGTTCGAAACTATTAAAAAAAATGGATATAAATCGCAACAAGAATTACAGTCTAAAAATAATTTAAATCCTATACTAATCGAAGATGAGGTAGCAGTCAACATTGGCCGGAATGGAGATCTTTTGTTTAATAATGGTGCACATCGCTTGTCAATTGCAAAACTTCTTAATATTTCAAAAATACCAATAAAAATAACTGTAAGGCATCCACATTGGGTAAATCAAAAAAAACATCTTAGCGATTTGGAATCTTAATTATTTGTCTAATCAATGCGAAGTCTTCTTTTGAAATACCTTTAATTAAGTACAGAGTTACAAAATAAACAAATATACTAAGAATCACCAATAGGAATAAACCAAGCCAATTAAAAAAGAATATAAATAGACTCATTACTACTAGCGCGACAAAAGGTTTCACCAACATCTTATGAATTGGGAGTAGGTAAATGTGTTTTGAAATTAAATAAAAATATATGACAAATAGGATTGTTTCAGAACTTATTGTAGCAACTGCAGCACCAACATAACTGAAGTAAGGAATCAATATAATATTTATAATTACATTCACTAGAGCTGTAACTGCAGCTGCTATCGCCATCTCATTTTGCTTATCAATTGAAATAAGAATACCGCTTAAAATAGTATAAAGGAATATAAGCAGAATATCCCACGATAAAATCCGAAGAGCGATAATAGAATTCGTATACTCAGAACCATAGAGTAATAGGATAATCTTGTCAGATAACAAGGAAGCCCCCATTGCTGTTGGTAATCCAAGCATAAACAAATATCGGAAATATTTTTCATATACAACCTTCAAAGACGTTCTTGATGCTATATAATAATACGACAATGTCGGAACTATTGCGGTAACAATAAGTCCAGGAATAACACGAAGACCTAACACTAGACTATATGCTGCGTTATACCATCCTACTACTTCATCTCCCTTAAATATTGAAAGTAGTATTGTGTCAGCTCTTACAAAAACAGTTGTAAAAAGTGATACCATAACTAGGGGTAATGCAAGTTTAATCGTGCTCTTAAAAAAAGAAAAATCGAATTCTGTTCTAGATTTTACAAATCTCCTCTCACAAACAATCGTACTAAAGGAAAGATCTAAGATATTTGAAAAAATAAACACGAGACCAATTGCCACCAATCCATACCCAAAGAAAATAACAACCAATGCTAAGGAAACCCGTATAATATTGGATAAGATTGTAATCGCTGATTCATATTCCATCCGTTCAAACGCTCGGAATGTTACTTTATATATAGAAGAAAATGCCTCGAGAAAAATATAAATAGCAAAAAGATACACTATATTCTTCGTATCAGATGGATAACCCATTAGATTAATCGTAACAACAATGAAAACAAAGACGATAAGAGCCGATATCGCACGGAAACTCAGCAAATTACTAACATACTTATTCGCTTTTGATTTATCCCGTGCAACCTCCCGAATGAGTAGCGTATTATAACCGAGATCTAAAAATATAGAGAAAAAAACCACAAATGTGTACGCAAATGAGTATTTCCCAAGCGCGATATCACCTAGATTACGAGCGATAAAAATCCCAAGGAGAATAGACAAAATCGAGGAGATAATCTGAGCAATAAATAAAGCAAAAGTGTTCTTTGCAACCCGTTGAAAGTCACTCATTAAAACCAATTCCAATATGAAGTATAATTATTAGTGCTATATATCTTATTTAATAATTTGACTATTTTTTGTTTAGTTCTGAATCTATTTATTGTCTCCTCTAATTCTTTATTCAATACAAATGACATAAGAGAAGCAAAAGGATTAGTTGAAGAAATAAACAAATTATATGAAGGTAACTTATCATAAATACCTCTACTAGAAAAGATGTTTTGTGACGTAATCTGTAGGGTAACAAATCCTTAAATTAAAAAATAGGCAATTATTTCAAAATGTAATTAACTATAAAATTATGTAACATAAGTTTGACTTTATAAAAAAGAAAAAAGTTTATTCTTTTTTAACTTCTTGAACAGCGACTTCGGGGTTTACAACTATTTTTTCTTCTTTTTGTTTTTCTTGTTTTTGTTTTACTGGCAGTTCTTGAGTTTTTTCAGGTTTTAACTCTTTTTTAACAACACTTTTAAACTCAGTATAACCACATTTACCACAACTAAAACGATCTTTATGCTCTGCAATAAAAACAGCAGGTCCACATTTTGGACAGTGGCGTCTTACTCGATTTATTTTATCTCCTTCAACCTTAAAAAACTGGTATTTTTTCATATTTTTCTACTCCTTTTTTTTCCCCTACGGTTTTTCTTGATTTTTAGATTCTTTTTGCTTAGTTTCTTTCGTAGTAGGAGCTGTTTTTGGTGGTTCACTTTGTTTTATTGCTTCATCTGCTTTAGGTTCTTCAGATTCTTTTGTTTTTGCTTGTGGATGTGCAGGTGTAGTTTTTGGAGCTGATGTTTCACCTGCAGATGCCTCGGAGGTTTTTGCCTCTTTTTTATCTTTTTTTGTCTCACCTAATTTATTGCGTTTTAAAATATGTTCTCTTTCTAAACCTTTTGAGCTTTCAAGAGAAGAATAAACTTTAGCATAACCTGTTGTCTCCTGTATACCAAAACCAGGTTTCATTATATTTACAACTACATTTTCTTTTTTAGAATTTAATTTTTCAGCAAGTTCATTTCGAATTATTTCACGGTTTGGAGTACCTTCGCCTGTATGCTTAACTGTAAAATATACTTCGGTTCTTTTTAAGAGGGGATTGTTTTTCTTTGAATCGATTTCTATTTCCATATTAATCACATCTCATTAAATCAAGTACTTTCTTGATCTTATCTTTAATTTCCTTTGTTGGTTTAACAACTAAGACCCCTTTATCTGGCAATCCATATATTATAGTTACGTCCCTTGGTGCAAAATACAGTGCTATTAGACTTGCTATATCTTCTTCACCTTCTATTTCTATACGAAATGGACCCTTTTCTAGGTTTTCAAGAATAATTTTAATAACTTCACATAAATCATCTGTTATATAACCAGGTGGGTTTTCAACCTTTATAGTTTTTTTACCAAATGATTTTATCTTTTAAACAATTTCATCTTCACAGGATCCTCTATGTGTTTTATAATCAACTATACAAACAATTGGTTCAAAACCATTTTTTAATAGGGTATAAGTAACTGTGTCACCAATTGATATTATCTTTTTTTCATTTTTTAAAATCTGTAAAAGTTTTTTTTCATTTACTAATTTGCCTATGGGTTTATTTAGAATATCTATTAAGTTTTGGGGTATATTGTACATAAAAATAAAAAAACTACATTACTTTTAAAGCGTATTTACCAGGTTTTTTAATATTCATATGTTCAGCAACCTGTGAAGATTCAGGGTTGCGTATCACAACATATCCTCTCCATCTTTTAGATGTAGGACTAGAACAAAATGGGCAACTTTCTTTTTCAGTTAAATAATGACAGGTTTTACAAGCCCTTATAATCTTCATTTCTTAACCTTCTTTTTATCTTTTTCTTGTTTTTTATCTTTTATTTCCTCAGTTGGAGCATATATCCATTCATGTGAACCTAGTGAAGGTTGTCTCATTGTAAGACCAATTTTACTTTCACGTGCAGATAGCTCATTTAGACTAACTGCTACAACCCGTGCACGTACAATATCGCCTTTCTTAAGTGTTAATTTTTTTTCTTTACCAACGATTATTTCACTTTCGGAATCAACTTCGACATAATCATTCATAATTTGACTCATATGAACTAGTGCATCAAGTGGACCTATATGACAAAATGCTCCAAACTCTACTATTTCACAGACGACTGCATCAATTACTTCTTGTAATTCTGGTCTAAATGTTAATGCATCAAATGCAACTTTTTGATACATAGCCCCATCACCATGTATTACGATACCGGGACCAGTTGATTCAATGTTGTCTACTACAACTATAACACCATATTCTTTTCGCATAGTTCCTTCAAAAGTAGTCTGAACTATTTGTGTTACAACATCATCTAAATCTTCACTAAACTTGTTTGGAGGTATACGGATTGTATCTCGGACTCTTACTTTATAATACATAGATCTCCCTATTTTAAACTAAATATAATAGTTTTGTTGGAATATATTTACTCTTTATATTCTTTTTCAATTTGGAAACTATCAGTTTTTGGAATTATTGGCTCGATTATTATTATTTATGCCTATATTACTTCAATTATTGTGCTACCACCAATTTTAATGAAATGGGTTAAATAGAGAAAAAAGAAGAAAGGTTATATCATATCACCAACAGTACCAAAAGAAGACTGATTAAAAGATAGATTTTCTATTTATTTTACAATTAATTTTATTAATATTTCTACCAAATATTTATCTATTATACCCATATATTCGTTAGCTGCCTTTAGGAGGTTTATAATATGTCAAATATCCTTGTAAGTGAATTAAAAACAAAAGATAACAAAAAAGAAAAAATAATTAAATCAGTCGATGGAAATACAGCAGCTGCACATGTTGCATACGCATTCAGTGATGTAGCAGCAATATATCCTATAACACCTTCTTCACCTATGGGTGAACTAGTTGATGAATGGTCTGCAGAAGGGCGAAAAAACATTTTTGGACAAACACTAAAAGTACAAGAACTACAAAGTGAAGGTGGAGCAGCAGGAGCATTACATGGTTCACTTAGTGCAGGAGCATTTACGACAACATTTACTGCATCTCAAGGGCTTTTACTCATGATTCCAAACATGTATAAAATTTCAGGGGAACTAATGCCTTGTGTATTTCATGTAAGCGCTCGTGCTATTGCAGGACAGGCTCTATCTATTTTTGGAGATCACCAGGATGTAATGGCTACTAGAGCAACAGGTTTTGCCCTTCTTGCATCT
>JALHTX010000137.1 GCA_022866015.1 Thermoplasmatota archaeon | reverse complement strand
TTTTTAAAAGAATGAAGGTAAACCATAATTATCCCACCTCTATAAAACTTATAACATCCTGAAGGGCATTAAACCATATAAAGTAGATGAATTATCGGACAGCCTGTAAAACCAGTGGTATTCTTGGAGATTTTTTATAATGTTATAAATGCAAATAAAAAAATGGATGAAACAGTCATAATTGTAAAAAAGATATAAAGTATGGGTGTTTCTTTTATTTTTGATATAAAAACACGGGTGTTGTTAATAAGTATTATTTTTGTTGTTTCAAACATTTTATTTATTCATCCTTTTACCAGAAAATTATGCTTCTTCGATGCTACCATATTGTTTTAAAAGTGTTTTAACTTCATCAAAAAGAATAACCTTTCCCCTTTCAATTATGTATACCCCATTTGCTACTTGTTCTACTAGTTTTGTTGAATGTGTTGCAATAATTGTTGTACCTTTTTGTTGTTTAATAAATTCCTGAATTTTTTTAGCAGTCAAAGGATCAAGTCCATATACTGGTTCATCAAGTAAAAGATTAGCAGGATTGTGCATTATAGCAGAAGTAATTGAGATTTTTTGTTTCATGCCTTTTGAATATGTTCCTATTTCATAATCTAAAAAATCATAGATATCAATATTTTTTGTAATATTGTTTATTTTTTCTTCTGCGTTTTGTATATTTCTGAGTGAAGCAATGTAAAATAAGAATTCTCTCCCTGTAAGACGTTCATACATTTCTGGCATCTCCGGGAGATATCCTAATTTTTCCCGTGATTTTACTGACTCTTTTACAATTGAAAGATCATCGATAAATACTTCTCCTGAATCAAAGGGTATTATTCCTGTTAAAATTTTTAATAGAGTGCTTTTACCTGCTCCATTTTCACCCATTATTGCTATTACTTGTGAATCAGGAAAATCAAAACTAACATTGTTGAGTGCAGTTATTTTCCCATATCGTTTAGTGAGGTTTTTTACAGTTATCATAAATTTCAGTTATAAGAATGGTAAAAGACATAGTGGTTTAAAAGTTGTGTAACTAATTAGATTTTTATATTTAGTTTTTTTTCATTTCTTGTTTTAATTTATCAGCAATATCAGCTTTACAGATACAGTATTTAATGTTTTCTTGATGCTATTGTATCCTTTGCTCAATGTAGGATTTTTCGCATTTTATGTTTAATTGCCATTTTTTGTTTATTTTAATCATAAGTTTATTCGTCTTTAAATATTAATACATTTTTTATAGTAGAATTTATTGGCTATCAGTATCAACTGGTTTAACAATTAAAATACTAAAAGGACGAAAAAAATATGGAAAAAAAAATTAAATGCATAAAATGCGGCCAAATAATCACAATTTCTGGAAACCCAGGTGAAACAATAACTGTTACCTGTCCTTCATGCCACACCAGTGGAAAATTCACATTTGAAAAAACAAAAAGCTCAACATTAGAAGAAACAATAGTTAAAATAAATAATATATCAAAAAAATACAAAGATATTCTCGCATTAAATAATGTTTCTTTTGATATCAAAAAAGGAGAAATCTTTGGATATATCGGACCAAACGGTGCAGGGAAAACTACAACAATAAAAATACTAGTTGGACTTATAAATAAAACAAGCGGACACGTTTTTATAAACAACTATGAAATGCCTGAACAAAAATCACAAGCCCATAAATTTATAGGTTACCTTCCCCAAAAAGTTGCGTTTCAACAATGGAGAACCTTAAATCATGCATTAACAACATTTGGAAAATTATCAGGAATGGAAAAAAACAGTATACAACCTAGAATAAATGAGTTATTAGAAATTATGGAGCTTACTAAATTTAAAAATAAAAAAATAAACCAATTATCTGGAGGAACCATTCAAAAAGTTGGAATAATACAAGCTATTTTACATAATCCGTCCCTTATAATTTTAGATGAGCCTTTAGAAGGACTTGATCCGGAGAGCAGATATCAAGTTAAACAAATATTCAAAGATCTCAGCAAAAAGGGTACGACAGTATTTTTTTCATCACATATACTTAGTGACGTAGAAGATGTTGCAACAAAAATCTGTATTTTAGATTGGGGAAGAGTTATAAAAATTGGAACACTTGATGAATTAAAAACTGAATTTGTAAAAGAAAAACAAATTGAAATAATTCTTTCTAAAAAATCTAATAAATTTAAAGAGATAAGTAAACTTCCAGGTGTACAAAATATTCTAGAAAAATCATATGAAAAATTTTTAATAAATATTGACAAAACAGATAATTACGATGAAGTTATACATAACATAATACAAACCCTTCTTAAAAATGAATGTCATATCAGAAGTATTACTCCTATTATTCCTACTCTTGATGAAGTATATCAATATTATCTTAGAAAAGGAGATAAAAAACAATGAGTTTTTCACTAATTTTTAAAGATGAGCTAATGGGTTTTTATAAATCAAAAGCTATGATTTTTCTTTGGATTGGACTTCCTCTTCTGGCGATTTTAGTTCATGTTTCATCTCAATCAGCCGATATGTCGCTTTCAATTCTTGTATCTTTAGTGGTATCAAGTATAGGCGGCCTTCTTGCGTCTGTTATGTTAACTGTTAACATAATAAACGAAAAAGATACAAAAGTTTATGATTTGTTTCTTATAAGACCTTTAAAACGCTGGCATATTCTTGTTTCAAAGTTTCTAGCAGTTTATATATGCGTTTCAATAGCATGTATTATTTCTATCTTGATTGGCCTTTTAGTCGATTATACCGAATCTCAGATAGCGTTTGACATTATTGTGCAAAATATTTATGAGCCGTTTATAATGACATTATCAATTATTGCAATTTCAAGTGCGGTTGGAGTATTAATAGGTGTTGTTGCACCATCAATTTTAGTCGGTGTTCTTTTAGTAATATTTGGGGGCAACTACGTTTCATCTATTCCTTCAATAATTCCCTTTGTTTTCAACATACAAAACCCGTTTACTATTGTTTTAATCTTAGGGATAATCATTACAACTGTATTGATGGCTTTATCAATTTTATTGTTTAATAAAAAAGAATTTTAAAAAAGGATATAATAACTTGAAAAAAGTAACAATAACATTTGATAATAAAACTTGAAAATAGTGGAAAAAAAACCCATGGATAAATCTATCACAGCTTGCAGAAAGATAATCTAAGAAGATTCGTGTACTAGAAGAACGATCACCCAGGAATTACAAAGAATGTGGTAATCTAAAACTTAGATTTGACAGAAAAAAAATTATTGCAGTAAACGAGAATATATTTATAAATAATAATTATTGAGGAATAGCTATATGCCAGCAGTTGAAGTAAAGAATTTAGTAAAGAAATACGGATCTATTAATGCGTTGAAAGGTATCTCTTTTTCAATAAATCAAAGCGAGATCTTTGGACTTATCGGCCCGAATGGTGCGGGGAAGACAACGGCATTACGGGTATTATCTACCTTACTATCCATTAACGGTGGATCAGTCACCATATTAGGTTATGATTTGAGTAAACACGCTGCAGAAATCAGAAGACTCATTAGTTATCTTCCTGAAGATGCCGGAGCATATAAGAATATGAGTGGAAGAGCGTATCTTCAATTTATCGCGAACTTCTTTGATCCTAAAGAAGTATCAGCGATGATGCAAAAAGGAATTAAGATTACCGATCTTGGAACCCGTATTGATGATCGTGTCGATACCTATAGCAAAGGAATGATGCGCCGACTGCTTGTTGGTAGGGCTCTTATGACCAACCCAAAACTAGCTATCCTTGATGAACCAACCTCTGGTCTGGATGTAATTAATGCTCAGGAAATACGAAAACTGATAAAATCTACAGCTCAATCAGGAACAACCTTTCTAATTTCTTCACATAATATGCTTGAGGTTGA
>JALHTX010000136.1 GCA_022866015.1 Thermoplasmatota archaeon | reverse complement strand
GCAATAGGTGAAAAATCAAGAATAAGTACATTACCGCCATAAACATAATCTGCAAATTCTTTTAAGTCCTCATAACGTGTTATTTCACCAACACGCACATACATATTTGCAGTTTCTGCTCCGCCACTTGATTCTACATATTTTTCTAAATCAACGTATCCTTCTACATCCCCAGACTTTTTATCTCCAAAAATCTTATTAACAATTCCCATAATAACGTTCAACTCCTAAGCGTTTTAACTCACGCACAATATATATAATTCTCTTTATAAACTTTTGGCGACAAAATCCTAAACTTTATATTTTGATCGGTTATAAAATTAAATTATTCTAAAAGTATATTTTTTGTATCTTTATATTATTCAATCTATTTTTTAATATTAAAGATCACTCTTAAGAAAATTCCAAAGATTATCTCCAACATAATGAAAAATAGTTACAGCTTTGCCTTTTTCTTTTTTTATCATCTCTTCACCAGATATTATTGCAATACCTAATGCTAATGGTTTTTTATTTTTTTCATCACATATCCATACAATATCATTAGGTTGTATATTTTTATCAGCATCAACGATTCCCGGGCTCATTACATCCGCGCCCTTTGCAACAAACTTTACGGCACCCATATCAACAACTACGCGTTTATTATTAGGTTTATACTTATATTAAGCACTGTTAACAATAGGTTTATATGATAGTGAGTGTATATTGAAAAATAAAAAAAAAAGTGAGAAAATGGATAAAATAGATGAGTTTCTGAAAAACTTTGGAAGTTATAACACGAAGCTGACTTACAAATCAATACTTAAAAAATATTTTAAAACGATAGAGAAAAACCCTGATAACTATTTTGTGAAAGACAAAAAAAGATATACAGATGAAGAACTGATGAGTTATGAGAAAGATGTAAAACTCTTCTGGCAGTCAATAATGACAGCACCACCTAATACTATCAAAGGATCAATGGGAATAATCAAAGTCTTTCTATCAGAGAATTATGCTGATTTGCCAGTTAAGGTCTGGAAGGATTTAAGAAACAGGACTAAAGGAAGTCGTAGTGTCGTAGAAGACTATATACCGACAAGAGAAGACTTGAAAAAAGTGTTATCACATGGTAATGCTATGGAGAGAGCAATGTTTATGACTCTTTTATCCTCTGGAATGAGAATAGGAGAAATGACACAGATAAAATTAACAGATATTGACTTTGATTCAAGACCTGTTAAAATCAATATACGTAGAGAGATAACGAAGACTGGCAACAAGAGATTAACCTTCATAAGTGATGAATGTGTAGATGTCCTTAAAGAGTGGCTGAAAGAAAGAAATGCATGGCTTAAACAGGCATGTAAGAAAATCAACTTCAAACATTTTACCAAAGACGAAAATGATGACAGAGTTTTTCCATTAACGTCTGATATAGCAAGAATGAAATGGAATAGGCTTATAGTAAAGACTGGAGGAAAGTTATCTGAATTAGATATGAATGTCGCAACACCACGTTTTAAGTTACATCCTCACTGCCTTAGGGCATGGTTCAGGTCTAACCTACCAGGAAATGACATGGAAACAGATGTCGTAGAGGCACTTATGGGGCATGAAGACGGGCTGCAAAGGGCTTATAGAAAGTACAGTGAGAAACAACTAGGAGACATGTATCTGGTCGCTATGCCGAAGGTTTCGATATTCGGCATACCTGTGGATTTAACAGATGTAAACAAATCACTTTCAGAAAAAGATAAAGAGATAACTGAACTTAAAGAAAATTTAAAGCTCATGGAGTTGCGAATGCAAGGAATAGAGAACGCTTACCAGATTGAAAAAATAAAAAATGGGAAAAAATAGAATAAGAATCAAAAACTTTCAAGATTCCTGTTTTTCTTTTATTTGCTTGGCATGTTGTTGCATTGTTATTATAGGATTATCTGAAAAATCAGCAAAACATAATGCCGTTATAGAAAAAGGCATATAATGAATTAACCATTTGGCAACTTCATATCGCAAATCTATAATTTCTTTCCAATCATTAAAACTGAAATTATATTCTTTGGAAAAAACTTTTTTACTAAAAGGTTTTAATATTTCCCTTCCTTTTTTTGTATTTGCACATTCGTAAATCATTTTGTTTTCCACTTCAAAAACATTTATGATTTCTTTTTCTGTGCAATCAAAAATATACATTTGAGTAAAAGAGAAAAATGCCCAAATGTTTCCTTTCAATGCTTGTTTGATTCGCTTACTTTTAGTTTTACTGCAAAATTCTTTTACTTTAAAAGACCACATATCTTTAATACGATCTTCTTTTATATTTTGTAGTTCTTGCACTGCATCATTGATTTTTTTTATGCTATCCTTGATTTTTTTAAATTTTTCATCCCCATCTTTAATATGTAAGAATTCAAGGTTTAATCCTTGTATTATAATTTTTTTAGTTTTAATATTGTCACATCCTTCTATGAGAGTTTGTTCATTTGGATAAAGATTGAATGTGTCGATACCTGCAATTTTCCATCCAGTATTGAAAAAATCTTTGCAAATTTTATAATACCCTCCATCATTAAAAATAATTTCTGCAAATTCTAGAATAGAAAGTTTTTCTCGAAGTTGTTTTGGATATCTGATACAACCCTTTTCAATTTTGTCATTGTAAAGATGTCGTTTTTCACCAAGGTCGTGTTCAATAGTTTTAGCTGTTGCAGTTATTTTTCCATCTTGATAAAAAACAATTAGTTCAGCTCTGCAAATATTTCCGTTTGAATCTTTTGTGTCTTTCCCCAATTCATATCTAAAATGTTTTGGTTTTAGACCTTGTTTTTGAAATGTCATTAACATATGCAATATACTTTTGTATGGTTGGTTTTTAAAGAAGTCTTCTTTTTTTATTTTCGGCATTTTTACACCTAAATATTTACGGTTTCATACCGTAATGTCGTAACAGTATATAAATATTAGTCAAATGTTAGCCTGTTTAGTGATACTATGAAACAGCGGCCAATCGCAATAAATGATCAGCAATATGAAAAATTACGTGAGGAGAGTGTCTCTTCGGGTGTTTCTATTGCTTCCATGGTAAGGTTAGCAATAGCTGATTACCTAAAAAAATTGAGGGATTAAAATGAACGATGTACTAATTCGCTTTTCAAAAGAGTTCAACAGATCTGTAAATTCACCCGATATCACAAGTAAATTAATTATAGAACTTCAAAAACTAAAACAGGGGATGAGATAATAAGTTTTTTAGAGTTTATAGATTTTTATGATTTTTGCACAAAAAATCATTTTACTCAAGACGAAGCACTTGTGATTTTAACTAACGAATGTAAAAAAAGAAAATTAATTTGAGGATTAAAAGGAGGAAGAAAAAATGAACAAGATCATAAAACAAGAATCTGAGTATATGAAACAACTTGAGGATTTTGCTGAAAGTTTAAGGGATGGTTGAAAAAATGGAAGGAGAGAATGGGAAATTAGACCCGGATTAAAATGAATTAAAGAACTTTTATTGGTGAGGAAAGAATGATATGGGAAATGGAAATGAAGCAATAGGAACAAAATTTACTTTTGCAGTTGTAATTCGTGGGGAACTATCTGATATTAATATTTTAATTGATTTTTTAAAAAGCTCAAATCTGGTTATTGCACATCAGGAGATCGGACAAGATCGAATGTGGATCAAAAAAGAGGGATGCTAGTGCCTGATTTGATTGAAGAACATTTTAAAATTACTAGAGAATTTACTGATGCGCCAGAGATATTCTTAAAAACATGCTCTTACCATATAATATCAACTGTATTAGGTCAATATTTTGAGATATTTGATTCACATGTAAAACGCCCTAATTTATGGTTTATATTAAGTAGTGTACCAGGCATAACAAGAAGATCAACTGTATGTGGATTTAATGAAGATGTTATTTCTAGGGCATTTACAAAGTTTTATGCTGACAACGAAAAGCTAGCTGGAAAAGAAGCATATTCAAAATATAGTTCATCAAGAATAGTTGATGGAACGCCAGAAGGAATAGAAGATGCAGTGATGGATGGCGAAGCAGTAGGTATAAACACCTTCAATGTCTGTAATCCTGAGATTGGTGATGTTTTAAGGAAAATATCTACTGGCAAAAGTGGTACCTATGGTCTAGATACTCTTTTGTCACGATTGTATTATGGTGAGCCATATATTGATTATCTTAGTCGACGTGTAAAAAATGCACGAGATAGAAAATTTAGTGCAGGAAAATATGTTACTATGTTCTCCTCTATGCAGGAACCACAGTATTATCTTAACAAAACTATGAGCAGACAAGGACTATTAAGAAGAATGCAGTTAATATATGTTGATACTAAGGATTTAAAAAAGGAGAATTGGAAGTCTCCTTTTTGTAATAACCTTCATTCATATCAGAAAGAGATGGAAGATTATGTTGATGATTTACTATTTCCAACTATGCTAGAATTTTATAATGCTTGGAAAAATTATAATGAGGATTTAAATGACACACATTATATTCCAGTTAAGATTGAAGACACAGTCAACAAAAAAATCGAGAAAGTTGCTTATGAAATTGATATGAAAATAATAGATAATGCTAGCGATTATAATATCTATCAACAATCACGATGGGAAAACCTTATAAAAATGACTGCGGTAAGTGCAATAGCAAGAAATCCACTAGAAGGAAAAGAAAAAGTCAATGTGTGGAGTATTTCAGCAACCTATGATGATTACCAACGAGCAAAAAACATTTTACTCGAAACTGGTAAACATATGGAGAAAGTATTAGACCAGTTAGGAACCTGTGAAATTCAAGCTAAGGAAGACAAAGGTATTGATAGAGTATATCAACATATATATAGCACAGGAGAAAAAGGAATTAAACGATCTGATTTATCAAATAATACTCATATAAAAGCAAAGGATTTACAGGAATACATAACAACTTTGGTCCAATCAGAAAAAATTAAAGTCATAATAAAAGAAACGGCATCAAAACCTTTAGTAATATACATAGCAACTTGCTTTATGGCACAAATATGAGATTTTAAGCTAAGCCATTTCTCCGAGAGACAGCTTAATATCTCCCTCTCTTTTTCTTGGTTTTTCTCCTTATAAAATAGATTTTAAGTATTTTAAGCTAAGTATATTATTAAAAAGTAGCTTAATATCTATTATAGAAGAACTCTATCTTATAAATTTAATTTTAAGCTTCTAATCCCCACAGCTTAATATCTTAATTACTTAATATCTTTTTTTCTCTTCGAGAGAGTTTATTTTTCTTATCTGTTGTTCTCCTATAACCTTATCTATAAAAGATTTTAAGATATTGTATTCTTAAAATACTTAATATCTCTCAGCAGTCTTTTTACTTTACTTTATAAATTAATAAGAAAGAACATTATTTTTGTTAGTTTTGTAGAATATTACACTATAATGTAACAGTCACTAAGAAGAAGTCTAGAAAAAATTAAGCCTTTAAAATATTCTCACTTTGGGCAGTAAATCTAATATTATAATTATTTAAGTCATTCCCTTAATTAAGTTATGATGCCTCCTGAAATCTTTCAATTTGTTAGAGATTCCCCTTTTCGCTATGCTCAACGGAGCACAGACTAAATAATATTTTAAAGTCTATAAGATTTTTTAAAAGTTTATCCCATTTTCCATTTAACGATTGATGTGGTCTCTACATCAAATGAGAAAAACTCCTGAGTGCGACTCCCTTATGCGACACCCGAGTTTGTTGACAGAACCATCTAGAAATATACTAGATTGAAACGGTAGGAGTGTGTACTAATATGTCTCTTGTGCCATGATCAAGCCAGTTTGCAATATCTCTAACAGAACCATGGTCGCATACTCCTTTTACATTTTTTCTTTTAGGTGTTTTCTTATGAGTATGTAGTTTTATGTTTCTTCCATAAATTAATAAATAAAGTTTACTAACTTTTAAATATTTTTAAAAGTCTATAAATGTGCCAGTGGAAAGTGTCATTATTCCACCAGATTTTATTCGAATTGTACACCAATACATAGGTTTTACTGGCAAAATCTTGAAATTCTAATCTAGAAAAAAATTTAGACTAATTATAATTACTCTCTCTTCTAATTTCGTTTGGTTTTTAAAAATATTTAAAAATCTATGTATTTACTGTTTAAAAAGTTTTAAAAAAAATCTTGAAAAATCTATGAAAATCTATTTTGGTCTGGGCGGTTTGTCAGCCACCATTCTATGCCCACCATCCGTGGTGTAGAATTCCACTCTACCATCGTCACACATTGATCTCGCTGTATCTTGATTCATTCTATATTTCTTTGCATAAGCACCCACTTTAAGATAACCGCTTCCTTCATCTGTATCTTCTATTCCTTCTGCTAACAGTCGCTCAATAACTTCAACTCCTCTTGGCTTAGTTGAGCCTGGTGCACACTTTATAATTTGTAGACTATTACCTGCTTGTGATAGTCTTTTATATGCTTCTTTTAGGTCTAAATTCATATCAAAGAATGGAAAGTCTTTACCATCATAAGGATAACGGGTTTTTGATATGTAATGAAATTCGTCACCCTCAGCAACTTCGAACTTAATAACTGATTCACCAGTAAAATCATCGATCGATTCAACTGCGGTTCCAATAGTAAACATTCTGTCCCTTTCACTTAATTTTCTTACTTTCATTTCAATCTGAACTAATGTATTGCGTAATACAGGAGTAAGAGCTCGTGATGCTTGTGTTATTAATGGTCATTATTCCACCAGATTTTATTCAAACCGTCCAATGATTAGAGATTTTATTGGCAAAGTCTTACTAAATCTACCTCTAAATTTTTTTTGACTATTATAATTATCTCTCTCTTCTAATTCCGAATGGATTTAAAAGTTTTTAAAGAAAGCTATTTATCCTCTCTTTAAAAGTTTTTAAAAAGTCTATGTATCTGGCTTATAGATTCCTAGTTAAGACTTACTAACCTTTTGTTTTGGCAGTCTGTCTATAATCATTCTATATCCACGATCTCCACGATAAAATTCTATTCTACCTTCTTCACACATTCTCCTTACCTTAGTTAGCGTTATCCTAAAATTTTTTGTGGCGAAAGGCTGTTATGTCCGCATTAGATTAAACTTATTACTTTATAATACAAGTATTAAGTAAATAGTAAAACTCAAAGGATGTTATATGTTAGAAGAAAATGTAAATCAAGGTCAAACTCGAAGTATTAAGTTACTGAGTAGAGGAATGAACAAAGATGAAGTTGAAAAACTATTAACAGCACCAATGCCAGACAGAGAAAGGGCTTTTTACAGGGCTATCTATGATACATTCTACAGAGCAAACGAGTTGTTACAATGTAACATAGATGATTATAACAAAGAAACGGGTGAGTTAATTGCGTTGCATACAAAAAACGTATTTGTTTAGCTCCAGGAGAGCTCCAGATAACCAAATTCAATGACATACTATCATCAAATTGACCATCATCTTATATCGATAAGGAGAAAACACCAAAATAAAAGGCGATGTGTTCTCAGAAAAAATGCTCGAAAATATGATGGTCCTATCTTAAGCTAAACAAATACAAAAAATATATTATTGAAATAAAAATTTGTTAAATATGAATGATTACTTTGTAGATATTCATTCATAGGAAGTTAATCATATTTTATATATTTAATTTATAAAAATCAAACTCGTAAAGTTTAGCCGAAAAACCACCCAAACACCCTCTAAGATAAAATCTAACTCTAACTTTAGAAATATTATAACTGCCACCAAGGTTGTCTATCTGCCAATCCTTATTTTTAAAATCACCTACATGAACTGCATTCCAACTATTGTTATAGAAATATTCTATATCAATCATGTCAATATTGTTTTTATTATAAAGAGAATAATATCTCACTCTATTACAATTTATTAGAGGAGTAATAGTTAGATTTAACCATTCTGTCCATTCCCATAAATTTGAATCATTTTTAAGCAACTTTGACAATCTATTCAATGCTGTAAGATAGGTTTTATTTTTAGAGGGAGGAAATAAAAGATGTATAAGAAAATAATTGGAATCTTAATTTGTATGCTGTTTATTGGAACAAGTTTTAGTATAATGCCAAATATAACGAATATCGTTAAAGCATCTGGAAGTACTCTATATAGTGATGGTGGTGTCCCTATTGTTGATCAGGCTCAACCTATAGAAGGGTCTAGCG